>DATKKY010000339.1:0-15991 GCA_035542695.1 bacterium
CAGCGGTTCCGGTCCACCGGCATTGGCCGATCTGGCTCGTGGCCGGTATGACTCTGGCGAACGGGCTGGTCAATGTGGTAACAGCGGTGGTGGTCCGGTTTCACTCCAAGGCCTACCTCTTCAATGTAGTGCTGCCGCCGCGAATCTATTACTTCAGTCGCTTGCTGGTCCTGGTGCTGGGGTTGATCCTCATATACCTGTCGCTCAACGTGCTCCAGCGCCGCAGAGTTGCCTGGCAGGTCGCGCTGGTAGTGCTGGGGGTTGGTTTTGTGGCCCACCTGGGCAAGGGTCACTTGTGGTACACGGCCCTCGCGCCACTTGCCGGCATCATCCTGTTGGTGCTGTCGCGCGACCGCTTCACGGTGCGCAGCGAACCTCGGAGCATTCGCCAGGGTCTCTTTCTGATGGGCCTCAGCCTGGTGGTGGCGCTCTGCTACGGAGCGTTCGGCTTCTGGCTGCTGGACCGGCGGGACTTCGGGATAGAGTTCACGTTGGCTGATGCCATGGTGAGGACGCTGCGCGAGTTCTCGCTGGTCGGCAATGCCGACATCGTTGCGCACACTCACCATGCCCGGTGGTTTCTGGATTCTTTCCGCGTGCTCGGGGTGTCCGCTGCCCTGATAGCGGTTTACAGCCTCTTCCGTCCCCTGGCCTACCGCCTCCAGGCTCGGCCTGCCGAGCACCGGCGCGCCCAGGCTATCCTCAAGACCCACGGGACATCTTCTATGGACTTCTTCAAGCTCTGGCCCGAGAAGTCGTACTTCTTCTCGGCCAACCACGACGGCTTCATCGCTTACAAGGTGGCCGGCGGTGTGGCTCTCGCGCTGGGCGATCCCACTGCTCCCGGCGAGACTGCTGAGAGCCTGCTCAGAGGGTTCACGCGCTTCTGCTCGGACAATGGCTGGACGGCAGCCTTCATTCTCACCTTCCACCCCGGGCTTGGTGAGGTTCTGGAGCGGTTCCGGAAGCTCGGGCTCCACGTCCTCAAGATAGGCGAACAGGCGATTGTTGACCTGGAGCGCTTCGGCTCCGAGACTGCGACCAAAAAGGGATTCCGGCGAGTCCTCCGGAAGTTCGAGGAGGGCGGCTACACGCTGACGCGACATGCGCCCCCTCATCCGCACGACCTTCTGGATCAGCTGGAATCCATATCGCGGGAGTGGCTGTCCCTGCCTGGCCGGCGGGAACGCTCTTTCGCCTTGGGGTATTTCGATCGAGACTACATCGGCATGACTACGGTATATGTCGTTCGCGATGTTTCAGGCGTGCCGGTTGCGTTCGCGAATCAGATACCGTCTTACAGGGAGGGCGAGGCCACCATAGATCTGATGCGCCACCGAGCCGGGATGCCCAACGGCACCATGGATTTCCTGTTCATCAAGTTGCTGCTGGCGTTCCGGGCCGAAGGCTACAAGTGGTTCGACTTGGGGCTGGCGCCTATGTCCACGGCGCGGAACGTGCCCGCAGCCTCGCTCCGCGGGAAGGTGACCGATCAGGTCTACCGGTACTTCAGGAGAATCTTCTTCTTCAGGTTCGCGGGACTTTATAATTACAAGGCCAAGTTCGAGCCGCTCTGGGAAGACAACTACCTTGTATATCAGGGTGGCCCGATAGACCTGATGAGGGTCGCTATGGCGATAGCCAAGATCATAGGTGCCTAGCATACCGCAGGAGTTTGGGATGGGGAGGTAGAAGAGCCGTGACTCGTTCGCTTGTTGCATGTACACGCTATCTGATGCTGGCTCTCGGGCTTGCATGTCTGCTCGCGGGATGCGCTAGCCACGGTCGCGAGGTCGCGCACTCGGCGTCTGCTTCGAATCCCCGGGTGCTCATCCGAACTGCCCTGGGTGACATCACCATCGAGGTTTATCCGAAGCGGGCTCCCATCACGGCAGCCAATTTCCTGAGGTACGTCAAGGAACACCGGTACAAGGAAGCCACCTTCTACCGTACCGTCCGGATGAACAACCAGCCCAACAATGCGGTCAAGATCGAAGTGATCCAGGGCGGCCTGGGGGATGACACCGGCAAGCACGCGCTCCCGCCGATTGCGCACGAAACCACTGCCAAGACCGGCCTGCTTCACAAGGATGGCACGGTGTCAATGGCCAGGGCCGAGCCCGGAACAGCCTCCTCCGAGATCTTCATATGTATCGGAGACCAGCCCGAGCTGGACTTCGGAGGCAAGCGCAACCCCGATGGCCAGGGCTTTGCCGCCTTCGGCAAGGTCGTTGCGGGCATGGATGTAGCGAGGAAGATCCAGGCCCAGCCCGCCGATGGCCAGTGGCTCACTCCTGCAATCCGAATCACTGATGTCAAGCTACTGCCGGACTGAACCTCTTCCAGATTCCGGCTTGGGCCCCGGGCACGATCAGCGCGCCGGACGAGGAAAGTAAGTCTCCACGGTCTCGAGGACCGGCGGGCTGGATGGGGTCAGGGTCACCAGGTCACCGTTTGCCATCTCCTGCCAGATGCCCTGCGATGCGGATGGGAATTGGGATGCGACCGCCGAGTAAGCCGTCCCGACGGTTGCCGCGGCCCGGGGTCGTCCTCCTCGCCGGGCCGATGGCGTCGCCGGGTCATAGACGTAGTAAAGCGTGTTGCCCTGGCGGTAAGCCCAGACCGTCGTGCCGTCGGTCAAGAAGAAGTTGAAGGTCTCACTGTCACCAGGAATCGCCTCCCGCAGATGCTCGATCACTTCTCCGATCGCCGGTTTGACCTGCCAGTTGTGGTCTTCGATGGTCTGAAGCATATATATGAAGTAGAGATCGGTGTCGATCCACTCGGACGGATTGCTGCCGTACTGCGGCGGGTTGGCCTCAAGGTACTCGGGCCGAATCAGATCGAGCAGCACCTGCTTGCTTATCGTGCCGTTGTGACCCATCAGCCAGTGCTTGCCATCCTTGACTCGCTCGAAGGGATGCGGATTTGGAATTTCGCACAGCCCCGATGAGCACGCCCGAATGTGGGAAACCGCAATCTGGGGCGACCGGCGAGCGGCTTCGGCCACTGCCGAATCGAAGCCGGCATCCTGCCAAGCCGGCGGCTTGCCCCGGTGAACCGTGGGTGCCGCGCTACCCAGGCTGTAGTACGCCAGGCTCCAGCCGTCTTCGTTGGACCGGCTCAGGTTCTCAATTGAGTTCGGCAAGCTGGTGAGGTGCTCGGTGATGACAAAATCCGGAATCGCCTCCGAGGCGCACGCCCAGAATCGGCAGTTGTGATCTGCCTCGGCAGACGCGAGCGCCGCCGCGACCAGCATGATGGCTAACCCTGCCATCATGCAGCACAACTTACACGTTGTGGATCTTCGTCTCACAGGCTAGACTCGAGCCCTCCCTTCCGGATTCTGCCAGTCCTGGTCGGCGATGGTTGCACAGCCCGCGTGCCCGCAAGGCAAAGCCAGCCCGCTGCACACCGGGCACACGTTCTCCGAGGGTGACCAGTCCGGGAAATCATCATCACCCGCGGAGGACGCCGATCGCTGCTTCTCTACTGAATAGACATAGCCACACAACACGCAACGATAAGAACACATCTCGGCCACCTCCTCCCAAGCCCGCGTCAGGATGGACCTCAACCCTGATCCCGGTCCATCTTCTTCCGCATTATACCTCCATGCTCCCGAGATGTTCCAGAATACGCAAGCCGGCGCAAACGAGGAGGCTCGTTGGCGCGTGGCTAGCGCACCAGAGCCATGGGCTTGGTCTGGACGGCCTCGCGGGTCGCCATTCTGTAAAAATAGAGGCCCGAGGGCAGCTGGCGCCCCTGGTCGTCGCTGCCGTCCCAGGCCACAGAATGGCTGCCGGCCTCCGAAGTGCCATCTACTAGGCTTCTGACCAGTCTGCCGGCGACGTCGTAGATAGTGAGCTGCACATAGTCTGGCCGAGCGAGCTCAAAACGGATGGCGGTCACGGGACTGAACGGATTGGGTGAGTTCTGATAGAGACGAACGGGTCCGCCTGGGGTGGCAGCCGGGTTGCCGCCGTCGCTCTGGCCGATGCCGGCGAGCCCCAGGCCGTTTCTCCACCATCTGATTTCGTCAGCGCTATTGCCGCCGGCCACGATGTCGATGAAGGTGTCGCCGTCAAGGTCAGCCGCATACGCCGGCCAAACCCCGCCGAAGCCCGGGTCTATCATATGCTTGTTCCACACGATCGGGCTGCCGCCCTCATTGGACCACCAGGCGATCTCGCTCCCGTCTTGGGCAGCCCCCAGGATGTCGAGATCTCCGTCCTTGTCAATATCCGCCGGGCAAACGGTCACGGCCCCGTCGAAGCCGGTCGCAATCGTGAATTTGGTCCACACCACGGGATCGCCGCCATCGTTCCGCCACCAGGCCACCTCGTCAGCAGTGTAGCCTGCAGCGGCCAGGTCGATGTCACCGTCGCGGTCAAGGTCGCACGGCCGCACCATGTGGGCCCCCGCGAACGAATTGGAGATGACGAACTTGGTCCAGACGATGGGATTGCCGCCGTCGTTCCGCCACCAGGAGAGCTCGTTGGCCGTTAACGCGGTGGCGACGATATCGAGGTCGCCGTCTCCGTCAAGGTCGGCCGCTCGGACCGACCTTGCACCGGCGAACGTCGTGGTCAGGGTCTGCTGGGTCCAGACGATGGGATTGCCGCCGTCGTTCCGCCACCAGGCAAGGGTGTTGTTGCCGGCGCCCACGCCCAGAACATCGACATCGTCGTCACGGTCAAGGTCACAGGCATAGACCTCGTGGGCGTAAGTAAAGCCGTTTGCGATCACCTGTTTGGTCCAACTTATGGGGCTGCCGCCCTCATTCCGCCACCAGGCGATCTGGTTGCGGGACCAGCCGGCTCCTACCACGTCGGTGTGGGAGTCTCCATCTATATCCGCCGCATATACCGATATCGCGGCTCCGAAGCTGGTGGCTATCGATTGCTTGGTCCAGGCGATCGGCGAGCCGCCGCCATTGTGCCACCAGGCGATCTCGTTGGCCTGCGTGGCAGCTCCAAGCACATCCAAGCTTCCGTCCCCGTCCACATCTGCAGCATAGACCGATCCCGGCCCGTCAAAAACGCTGTCTATAGTGTAAGGTGTAAGAGGCACATCTGCGGCGCGACAGGGCCCGCCACCCCCGAGGGCCACGAGCCCCAGCATGAGCAAGCCTGGAAGCAAGCTTAGTGTCAAACGCATCGTTCGTTCCTCCCACTGGGTCTTAGCGTGCGACATGCCTCACTATCTGCAGGAAACCGGATCTTGCCAACCCCCGATTATCGCCTGCCCCGGCAAACCATGCGGGGTCAGGGGCCCGCGGCGGGGATCACATCATCAGCCGGTAGTTGGCCTTGACCAGGAAAGTGTTGCCGGCCGCGGCGTCAAAGACCCCGCCCAAGTCGCGGTCCAGCTTGAGGGTCCCATAAGTGTCGTGGGCCTCCCGGGCCTGGGTCCAGACCAGGTAGAGCGTGCTGCCGGGCCTGTACTCCCACCTCAGCACCACATTGGAATTGAACGATTTCCAATTGAAGTCGGGCCGCTCGACGGCCTCATCATATACGGTCTTGTCCACGTACTCATAAGTCTCAGACGGGAGCAGGCGCTTGAACCTGCGGTAGTCAACCGCTGCGATGAAAGGCTGGGCGTAAACCTGGAGCGTGAGGTCCCTCGAGAAAGTGAAAGTGCCCCGGAGCGTCATTTGAAGCCGCCGGTTGTACTGCTCACCGAAGATGTCCTGCCGGTTGCCGCTCGTATCGATGATTGCTTTGAGCCACCGCGAAATGTGCCGCTCCGTCCTGAAGCTGGGTTCGAGGCTTAGTTCGACGTTGGACTTGGGCTTGAGACTGATCTCGATGTCATAGCTGTTGAAATGGCCATCCCAGGAGTCTCCGCCTCCGGCCAGGGGGTTAAGCGTCCACCATTTTCGCTGGTCAGTGATGAAACCCACGCGCCAGCTCTGGCCCAGCGGGATCGGGACGGGTGGCCCGCCCCGAGTCTCCCAGTCGAAGTAAGTCTTGCCGAAGTCCACCCACCCGCCGACATCCGCCGTCCAGAAGTTGGTGAGCTGGATGTCGCTCTCCAGGTCGCACCCGTAGTTCTGCATGAGCCCATCCAGGTCCTCAGTGCGGTCCGCATAGATCCCGTTCCAGGAGCGCTGCACAATCCACCATTTCTTGGTGGTCCGGTACTGGGCCCAGGCTGTGTATTCCTCGAGGCTGTTGCGCGTCAGGAACCCAATCCGGTTGAGATCGACCTTCGGGTCAAGATACTGAGTCTCGATGTAGGCACGGAAGTTCTGCCCGCCTTCCTTGGCCAGCCGACCGAAGCCGCCCCAGCCCCGCTGGTCCGGGGCTGTAGACGAGCCTAACACTTGGCCATAGGTCGCGAAGTCACCATTGTGGAAGCGCAGGATCCAATCCGCGCCGCCCGTGTACGCGGGATTAAGGGTCTTCTGGTTGGCGGCCGTCGCCATCAGTCCGACGTAGGAATTGCGCAGCACGTCCCGCTTGAGTCTGCCGACGAAGTAGTTGGCTTCGGGCTCCACGACCGCCTGGTGGCTCGCACCCTGCGAATCAGCATACTTGGCCCGCTCGCGTTGTGTGGCAGCCTCGAGTATGCCGATTGTGGTGCCGCCCTGCGTCTTGCCCGTCACCTTGGCTGCGCCCAAAATGGTGGTCGCGGTGGGCATGTCGGTGAAGTAGGCGGCATCTGGCACTCTGAGGGATGGCGCACGCCCGATTCGGCGCGAATAGAAGAGGTTGAAACGAGTGCCGAAGATGTCGGAACCCTCGAGGAAGAACGGCCGCTTCTCGGGATAGAACGTCTCGAAGGCTGACAGGTTAAGTACGGTTTCGTCCGCCTCGACCTGGCCGAAGTCGGGATTGAAGGTGCCCGTCAGCGTAATGTTCGGCGTGATGCCGTACCGCAGATCAAGTCCGGCATTGCCGACGAGGTCCTCCTGGTCCGCGCCGCCGGGATGCTCCGGCTTGGTCTCACGGTAGGATACGCCGTAGGGCAAGAGCTCCAGTTGCCTTGGAGGCCTTAGGTTCTGGAGGCCCTGCAAGTGCGCAAGGCCCGATACGAAGCCGCCCGAGCTCTCGGGTATGTAAGGCCACCTCGAGGCCTCCTGCTTCCGCGATAAATATCTCCCGGCCGCGATTCCCCAAACCGGTTTTTCCCCAGAGGCGAAGCGGAGGCAATCAAAGGGAATCCTGAACTCGGCTGTCCAGCCGTCCTTGGTGATCGCGGTCGCGGACTCCCAGACTGCATCCCAACTCGCGTCGCTCGACGTGTCGTTATAGTAGTAAACGTCCCGCTGGGTCCCGGAGGCATAAACCATGAACCTGTAAGCGGTCTGGTGGTCGTGATAGCTGTCTATGACGACGTACGCCTCATCGGCTTCCTGCTCCCGGTCTCGGCGGGTGATCCGGCTGGCGATCTTGTCCGGTTGCGAGTCGTACATGCGCATCGCCACATATAGGGCCTGGTCATCGTAGGCCACCTGGAAAGCTGTTGACTCACTGGGTGCCTTGCCGTCCTCCGGAGAATAGGTGATGAAGCCCCCGACCAGGGGAGCCCTTTGCCAGGCGGCGTCACTGAGCAGGCCGTCTATCCTTGGATGGTTGTTGGTCCGGACGGCGATTATGCTCTTGACCGATGCGTCATCGCTTCGCTGGCCGGCCGCCGGTGGCGCGCCCGGCATCATGCAAGCGATCATGGCAGGGGTGGCAATTGCCAGAGCCAGGATGAGCCTACGAGCTAGCATCAGAACCTCCGTCCAGATTCTAATCCGCCAGGGGGGATGACTTACTTGGATCGACAATTGACGGCTATGAATTATGCAAGGGGACCAGCGCGACCCCACTATACTCTATTCGACGCCAGCTGCAAAGGGAAAAAACGATGACGCGGCGTCGATTCGCCGGCAGGGCTCTTGCGTGCGCCGAGGCGAAGCAATAGTATGAAGCATCAACGCCCGGCCGGGCCCGGCCGGACCCACACGAAGCCAAGCCGGGCGCGAGCATGCAATCGGGTTGTGTACGGACTCGAGGAATTGCGGATGTTTGCCAAGATTCCGACCCACACGTTCCTGCTTCTCATCCCAGTGCTGGTGCTCGCAGGTGTCGGCATCACCCCGGCAGGCTGGACACAGCCCGTGGGAGGAGATGCGGCTTCCCTGGCCCTTGGGCAGGCAGCCTTCGTCACCTGGGCGCGTGATCATGCCCTTGTCATCAAGACCACTGACCCCGCAGCTCCGAGTGCGGACCTGGGTCCGGCCAAGGCCCTGATCGGAGATGCCCGGGTGGTGATGTTAGGCGAGACTGAGCGCGATGCCCATGAGGAGCTCCAGCTGAATCATCGCCTGGTCAAGTACATGGTCCAGCAGCTTGGATTTACCGTGCTGGCGCTGGAAGAGAACATAGCTTCCTCCGATCGAATCAACGCTTATCTCCTGAAGGGTGATGGCGATCCCGAGGAGATCCTTTCGGGGTTGAGTGAGTGGCAGACCTGGAACAACGAAGAGTTTCTATCTCTCCTCAAATGGCTGCGTGCTTATGACAAGGACCCGGCCCACAAGCGGAAGGTCCGCGTCTACGGCATTGACGTCCTTGACCCGTATGCCTCCATGGTCAAGGTGAAGGCCTATCTCGACCGGGTGGATCCCGACTATGCGGTCTTCCTCGACAAGGGCCCCGTGGATTTCCGTTCCCTCAAGACCGACTCCTGGTTGCAGTTGGCGGCGCGGTATTCGAAGATGCCTGTTTCCCACCAATCGGCACTCCACCTGTACATGAACGGTCTCACTGCCCGTTTCGAGGAGAGGCGATCCGAATACATCACGAAGTCGTCCGAGGCCGACTATTCCCGCGCGCTGCGCGAGGCCACGGCCGCCGCGCGAGCCAACGACTTCTTCATTTCCCGGGCAGGCGACAACCTGGTGGAGACCACCAACATTCGGATAACTGCAATGGTGGACAACGTGACGTGGCTGCTCAACGAAGAAGCTAAGGGGGAGCGCCTGATGATTTGGGCGCACAATATTCACGTGAGCCGGGACTACATTGGTATCGACATTCCAGGCTCTGCCATGATTGCGAGTTCCTACCCGGTGGGCAGGTTTCTGAGCACCGAGCTCGGCGACAAGCTAGTCTCGATAGGTCACTCGGTCAATCGTCGTGCCTATGCTGACAGCGTATTCGTTCCGCCCCTGGCTTCTTCGTTCGACGGCGCCCTGGTTGAGGTCGGGAAACCCCTCTATCTGCTCAATCTCCGCAGCGTGCCTTCAGGTGGGGAGGCGGCAGACTGGATCAACCGGCAGAACTCGATGCGGGTACTGGGCGGGGTGACTCGGCTTGTCCCGGCCAAGGCCTATGACGCGGTCGTCTTCTTCGACAAGGTTACGCCTGCGGTGCCGACCGCGGCCGCCCGGGCGCGGCTCGAGGGTATGGGCGCGGCTTACCTCTCGACGCGCGCGACGTTCTGAACGCTGATCGAAGGTTCGGCCAGCTCGAGCCATGGACACCCGGATAGGAGCATCAGTGATGAGGTCGGTCCTGCTTGCGGCCCTGCTGGGCTTTAGCCTGGCAGGTGCAGCGGCATGCGAGTCGGAATACGAGCGCGCGCTTGCTCTCTTTGCCTACGATCGTGCCGGGCCGCTTGATGTCGAAGTCAGTCGAATCGACACGCTCGCGGTCTATGGCGCGCGCATCGAACACCTGAGCTACCCGAGCCCAGTGGCCGGGCGCGTGACGGCGCTGCTTGTGCTGCCGGCTGGCGCGGCACCCACGCCCGCGGGGGAGAAGCTTGCCGGGGGTGGAGCGGTTGGCGGCGACACAACTCGTAAGTATGCCGGGATCGTCTTTCTCCATTGGGGGCAGGGTGATCAGTCGGAGTTTGTCTCAGAGGCTCTGCAGTACGCGCGCTCTGGAGGAATATCCATTTTGCTGGACGCGCCCTGGGCGAGGCCCGAACCCTGGACTCAGCCGGGCGAAAGCTACTCCGACCCAGCGGCGACCCGTCAAATGTATATTCAGAACATCAAGGATCTCCGGAGGGGCGTCGATCTCCTCCTAGCTCGTGGCGACATTGACGCCCGGCGACTCGCTTATATCGGCCATAGTTTCGGAGCGACTCAAGGCGGCGTGTTGGCAGGGGTCGAGAAGCGCATTGCAACCTTCATTCTGATAGCGGGGCTTCCCAGCCTGGTCGATTTCTCGGCCACAGGTGCCCGGAAGCTCGAAGAGCTGAACAAGTCCGTGCTCCAATACCTGTCCAAGGACCAGGTGGACAAGTATGTCGCAGCGATTTCCCCGCTGACGCCGACCAATTTCGTCGGCCACTCATCGCCGTCCTCGGTCCTGATGCAGTTCGCCACCTATGATTCCTGGATACCTCGGCAGTCTGCCGAGCGCTTCTTCGCCGCGGCCGGTGAGCCCAAGCAGATCAAGTGGTACGTGACATCCCACGAGTTCAATGATCCCCAGGCGCTCGCCGATCGGGCACGGTGGCTTGAGCGGGAGATCGGGCTCAGGCCGCCTCCGGACTAGACCCGGGCGGTCTTGCCGCTGCCGCTAGGGGATCGGCCCCTGCTTCTCGTCGTCCTCTTCGCGGGCCGGCAGGGCATCCTCGACCGGCTTGGCTTCTCCGTCCATGGCCGGCGTTTCGCAGAGCTCCGACCCTTCGCGGAGGCCCACGTCTTCCTCGAGCCTGATCCGGCTGTAGAGCTTGTAATACAGGCCTTGCGCCTCCAGCAGGCCGGCGTGGGTGCCCCGCTCGACGATCTTCCCGTTGTCCAGCACGATCACTTGATCGGCCAGCTCGAGCGTCGCCGGCCGGTGGGTTATGATGAAGCATGTCAAGTCGGGCATCACCTCATCAAGCCGGTCCCAGAGCGCTGTCTCGGTCCGCGCATCCAGAGCGGAGGTGCAGTCATCCAGGATAAGAATCTTGGGCTTGCCGGCGAGGGCCCGCGCCAGCGCCAGCCGCTGTTTCTGCCCGCCGGATATTGACATGCCGCGGACCCCGATCCGGGTCGCTAGCCCCTGAGGGAAGGCCGCCAGGTCCTGGTTCAGCTGAGACACCTCGACTGCCCAATCCACCGTCGCCGCATCGATGGTCTCGCGGCCGAACCTGATGTTGTTCTCAATGGTATCGGTGAAGAGCACCGGTTCCTGAGGGACGTAGCCGATCTGCTGCCTGACCGCATGAAGGTCGTAGGTCTTGAGATCCACGCCATCCACGCGGATGCATCCCTTGGTCGGGTCCACCAGCCGTGGGATCATCCGCGCGGCCCAGCTCTTGCCCGATCCCACGCGCCCCACCAGCGCGACCCTGGCACCGGGCTCGGCCTCGAAGGAGACGTCGTGCAAGATCTCGTTATCGTATCCCGGGAAGCCGAAGGACACGTGCTCGAATTCGACGCGCCCGTCCAGGTGCGGCGGCACCCGTGACGCGGCCTTGACCGCGGTCACTGCCGGCGCTTCCTCGGGCAGTACCATCGGCGGGTGCTTCTCCAATTCCAGCAGCCGGTCGATCGAAGCTGCCGCCCGCATTCCTCTCACGAGAAAGTTGCCGATGTCGAACATCGGGTAGATCAGCATCAGCACGTAGGAATCGAAGGCTACAAACTCACCGATGGTGAGCCTCCCACGGATTACATAGAAGCCGCCAGCCAGGAGCACCACCACTATGCCAACCTGCCACACATAGCCCCACAGGGATTCCATGATCGCCTGGACGCGGACCGCCGAGATCTCCGCTCTCTGCCTGGCCTCGGCAGCCTCAGCGAATCTCTGGCGCTGGTCCCCCTCGCGGATATAAGCCTTGATCACCCGGATCCCAGAGAAGCAGGCTTCCATGGTGTCGTTAACTATCGAGATCCGCTTCTGCAGGAAGTCGTACCGCCGGTGAAGCAGCGACGAGCTCTTGGTAAAGATCAAGACCAGGATGGGCAGCGGCACGGTGGTCCAAGCGGTCAGCGCCGGGTTTATCGAGAGCATCATCACCAGGCTGAAGGCGATCAGCGTCAGCGATTCGTAGAGCCGGAAGATGCCGCTGCATGCGAACCAGCCAGTCTTCTCCTCGGAGGCATCATCGGTCAACCTGGTCACGATGTCGCCGGTCTTGAACCGGTTAAAGAAGTCCGGCCCCTTGTCCGTAATCCGGTTGAAGGAGTCCTGCCGGAATTCCCACTCCAGCCGGATGTTCATGTAGGCGCGGTGGGCAATCAGCGTGGTCTTGACCACGTAGGCCGCCAGCCCAAAGAGGATCAAGAGAATCACGTAGTTGGTAATGCTCCCATGGGTGGCCGCGTCGATCCAGCTGCTGACCGCGACCAGCCGGGTAGGCTTGGTCGTGCCCGACTGCAACAGGTCGAAGATGTTCTTGAGCAATATGGGCTGCACCACGGCCAGCGCGCTCGACAAGAACGACACCGTGAGCAGCACGGTGAGCGGCCGCTTGTGATGGCGATAGTACCTCCACAGCCAGCAGGCATACCTTGCCAACTTGCGTGCCAATCTGGTTTCCGATTGTCGGGCTTGCTTTGCCGCTCTTTCAGTCATGGTCTCTCACATTGCTCACTTCTTGGCCTCCAGGCCGTTGGCCGGGAGGAACTGCAGCTTGAAGAGCTTGGAGTAATAGCCTCCGGCTTCAACCAACTGATCGTGGGTGCCGCGTTCTATGATCTCGCCGTCGCGAATCACCAGGATCCGGTCCACATTGAGGATCGTCGAGAGCCTGTGGGCAATCACGATCGACGTGCGGCCTCTCATCAAAGTCGCAAGGCCATCCTGTATCAGGCGTTCGGTCTCAGGATCGACTGAGCTGGTCGCCTCGTCCAAAATCAAGATCTCCGGATCGAAGGCCAGGGCGCGCGCGAACGACAGCAGCTGGCGCTCCCCTCGGCTCAGATTGGCACCCCGCTCCGAAAGCTCGGTCTCGTACTTGTCGGGCATAGATTCTATGAACCGGTCGGCAGAGACCATCCGGCATGCCTCGGCAACCCTGGTCATGTCATAGCCCCGGGCTTCAAGGGAAACGTTGCTCGCGACGTTGCCGGGAAAGATGAAGATGTCTTGAAGCACCAGCCCGAACTTCCGCCTCAAGTCAGCTGTCGCGATTTCCCTGATGTCGGTACCATCGACCAGGATCCGCCCCCGCTGCGGGTCATAGAACCTAAGCAGCAGGTTTATGACCGTTGACTTGCCGCCGCCTGTGACACCGGCCAGCGCAAACCTCTGGCCCTTGGGGATGCGGAAAGAGACATCCCGCAGGGCCCAATTCTCATCATTGGTGTACGAGAACCACACGTTCTCGAAAACCAGCTCGGAATCGAAATGAGACCAGCGGACGGGATGAACCGGCTCGGGGATGTTCTCCTCTACTGACAGCAGCCCGAAGATCCGCTTGGCCCCCGCGACCGCCCGCTGCACCGATGCGATTTCCTCCGCCGCCAGGTACACCGGCTCAAAGAACATCCTGACGTAGGATATGAACATCACCAGGGTTCCGATCGTCAGAGCGCCCGTTGCCTTCGCGGCGCCGGCCGCGCTCGCTGCCGGGCTCGCGGCCGCAACTCCGACCCACCTGGCGCCAAAGTAAAGCACCAGCGCCACGATGAAGGTCTCCATGAAGAAGATGAAGTTGAACATCACCGTCACGATAATCTCCGCTTTGGCCTGAGGCCGGTATTTCCTGTAGTTGATCTCGTTCATGCGCCGCCGGACCTCGCGCGCCCGGTCGAAGATCTGGATCACCTCCATGCCTTGCAGGAACTCCGCCAGGGAGGCGGTGACGTCGGCCATGCGCTTGCGGATTACCAGCCACATCGGCGTGGTCACCCGGTGATAGAAGTAGAGCGCGGTCGAAATAACCGGGACCAGGATCGCCACCACCAGGGTCAGCCGCCACGATACGATCGACATCCAAATGAACATGCCCGCGATCAGGAAGAGTGAGCCGATCATGGCCACGACCGTATTGGTGAACATCAGCCTCAGGGCTTCGGTGTCCGACTCGATACGAGCCATCAGGCGGCCGGCAGGGTTCCGGTCGAAGAAGGAAATCGAGGTCCGGATCACGTGGTCGAAGAGCTGCTTCCTCAGGACGATCATTACCTTCTGGCCGATAATCTCCATTCGCAGCCGGAAGAAGTAATTGATCACCAGGAAGAGCCCCTGAACAAGTATGTAGAGCCCGACCGTTCCCACTAGGCCCCGATAGTTGCGTCCGGTTATGTCAACGTCGATCGCATGCCGGATCAGGTTCGGCCCCAAGAGGTAGATTCCCTTGGAGGCTGCCAGGAGCGCCAGGCAGACGAGGAGCCAACCGCGATGTGCCCTGAGCAGAGGCAACAGGTGCCCCAGGGCCTTCCGCGAACTTATGTCGGCCTGCTTGTCGTCTTCGTAGTAAGCTGATTCCATCTTCGTGTCCTGAATCAAAAACCCGCCGGATCTCTTTGGTGATCCGACGGGTTAGGTTTCCTTTTGAGTTGGCTCGTTAGGCTTGCCTGCTCAACCTCCGCAACCGGCGGACCACTCGGGAAGAGTGTCGGCACCGATCTCGCCAATCGGCGTGAACGCGCTGTTCATACACTCCTCCTCTGGCCTTCGCCCAGTCTCAAAATCCCTATGCCACGATCATTCGAATCACATACCCCGGTTCTTGAGCTGTCAATCATACCCAGCCTCTTAGTTTCTGTCAACAGGAATTCGTTTTTTGCTAAGGTTTGACCCTCCCCCAGCCGATAGTACTAGCGACATGGACAACGACATGCGTAGGCTGAGATCAGACCAAGGCTTTACCCTCATTGAGCTTATGATAGTTGTGGTCATTATCGGGATTCTGGTCGCGATCGGCGTTCCCAACTTCATCCACATGCAGGACCGGGCGAAGGAAGCGCTGCTGCGTGCCAACATGCACTCGCTGCAAACCGCGATGGAGGACTTCGCGGTCCAGACCTGCGGGTTTTACCCCGACGATGCAACCTCCACGACCCCTGGCGGTCTGACCGTCGCCGATCTTTGCCCGGGCGGGCAGTTCTTCCGGAACCCGTTCACCAATGCCCCGACCGCGGTCAGCTGGGATGCTGACCCAGCGGCCCCCGGCGAGATTGGAATCAACCCTGCCACTTCCGACAGCTACACCATCAAGGGCTACGGCCGAGAGGGCATCCTGGCCTTCACCCTGAACGAAGGCATGTAGTAGCAGCCCTGAGGCTTTTTCCCCAGTTACCCCTCGCGACGTTTCACGTAAACACCGGCTCCGCCAGCGCCGATATATAACTAGAAGTAAAAGACCCCGGATGGAGTCGTCCGGATGGAGCCGCGATATTGGTGCGAGTGACACGATTTCATATTCTGGTGCTGGCGGTCGTCGCGGCGGGCACTCTGCTGCCCGTGCTTGATGGGGAGGCCTTCGCCGCCCCAGCGTCCGGCGCCTCCCCGACCGGTCTTGCCGTGTGGCGCTCCGGCACCTTGACCACTCCCGAGTACAATCTGTGGAACGGCTCCGGTTTCGGCACCGCTGCGATGTCGGCCGCCGTCGGCCAGTGGAGCATCATAGCCGGGGCGGCATCTCCCACACGGCGCGAGACCATCTTGCTCGGGATCGACCCCTCAGGGACCGTCACCGGCGAGATGTGGAACGGCGCCAGCTGGACTGCGCTAGCCTTTAACCCCCTTGCCCACGTCAGCGAGTATTCCCGGTGGGGTTGCGCGGTGGCCTACGAGGGCTTGAGCGGCGATGCCATCCTGGTCTGGAACAATGGCACTTATGGGTCCACCGGGCTGTCCTACCGCGTCTGGAATGGCACTGCCTGGAGCTCTGCACAGACCATCACCACGCCTCTCGCCAGCGAACCCAAGCAAATTCGGCTGGCAGCTGACCCCAATTCCGACGAGATGGTGCTAGTGGTCAGCAACTACTGGAGCCAGGACTATGCCCTGGTGTGGAATGGATCGGCCTGGGGCTCGAGCCGCATCCTCAGTTCATCCGACTATGGAGACGATCTGAACGATGTCTGCGTAGC
>DATKKY010000340.1:0-5546 GCA_035542695.1 bacterium
CAACCTGGTGCTCGAAGGGCTCGCTTTCAGGTATAGCTATACGCCCATCACCTCGGCGATAGATGTCCAGAGGACGCTCTACAACCTGTACGACGTTTACAGGTACCGGGGGCTCTTGAAGCCTGCGGCCGGAGGAGAGGCCCCGGCGCCGGTGTTTGCCGATGTCGGCAAATGGGCGACGCCGGATAGCATCGATCTCGGCACTCCCTACGTCTATGACACCAAGGTGTACAAGGATGATAATACCAAGCGGCTGGTGACCAACTACGCTGCGGCTCACCTCAAGTTGTGCATCAATTACCTGGAATCACACGAGTATGACAAGGCGGTGCGGGAGCTGGAGCGGGCGGTGCTGATCTCGCCTGATTACACGGGCTTCCAGGAGATAGCGGTTGCCACATACGGATACGCGGGCATGATGGCCAAGGCGGAGAGCTTGGCGTCGCTGTTTATCTCGCAGAATCCCAAGGCCACTAACATCTATCTGCAAATGTTCAGGGTTTACCGGCGTGTGGGCCGAGACCAGGATGCCGAGAACATCGTACTTCGCATGATCAATGCTCTCCCCGACAACCCTGAAGGCTATTCGCTCCTCGCGTCGTACTACGAAGAGCAGGGTGAGCATGCGAAAGCAGCCGGCATAGTCAACAGGTGGCTGTCACTTCACCCCAATGACCAGTCGGCTATGAAGCTGCTGGAATCCCTTCAGAAAAAGGCCAGTGGTGAGTGACATCGCTATCCCCATGCGCAGGGTGCTGGTGATAGGCCTGGACGGGGGGACACTTGATGTCCTCTTGCCGCTGGTGCGCGATGGGCAACTGCCGCACCTCAAGCGGGTGATGGACAATGGCGCCTGGGGTAAGCTGCGCACAGTCGTGCCGCCCGGCACCGGGCCCGCCTGGTCCTCTATAATAACCGGCCTCGATCCCAGCAATCATGGCATTGCCGATCTTATTGTCAGAGCCGAGAATTCCTACGATCTCGCCTTTCTCAATGCCTCGTCTCTGCGGGCTCCCACGGTCTGGGACCTGGTCGGGCAATTTGGCGGTGAGGTCGTGGTGCTCAACGTGCCGATGACCTATCCTGCGCGCCCGGTGAATGGCGTGATGATCACGGGCCTGGACACTCCTGCCGATGCCACCGATTGCGCCTATCCTCGGGACCTGCTTCAGTCAGCAAGATCCACGGATCCTGCCTATCGTATCAATCCTGAGGAGCCCTACGTCCCGGGAAAGGAGGCCGGATTTGTGGCCGAGCTCACTTCTCTTGCTCGGGCCAGGGGGCACGTGCTCACCCACTTGCTCGAGCAAGTGCCTTGGAAGTTCGCCATGCAGGTCTTCAGCGAGACCGATTTCCTGCAACATGCGGTGTGGCATACGATGGACCGGACTCACCCACGGTATCGAGCTGGCGACGAGGCGAAGTGCCGCCCGGGGATCATCGAGTTCTACCGGACGCTCGACAGGCTGATAGGGCAGGCCGCGGACTTGCTGGGAAACGACGGGTCTCTGGTGATCCTGTCCGACCACGGGGCCGGGCCGCTCCATGAGTTCATCCACGCCAACAATGCCCTGCTGGCCGCCGGCGCCATGAAAGTGCGCCGCCGTCCGCTTTCGTGGATCAAGTACTGGGCTTTTCGCGCCGGGTTCACGCCGCTCAGGGCCTATAGAGTGGGCGCTGCGCGCCGGCTGGGCAAGGCCAGGATGGGACTCAGGTGGAGCAGCAAGGGTTACAACTTGCTGCGGCGCTTCTTCTTCTCATTTTCCGACATAGACTGGGCGCGAACCAAGGCCTACGCCGTGAGTGGCGGGGTCTATGGCGGCATGTTTGTCAATCTTCGCGGCCGCGAGCCCTCGGGCATCGTGCCCCCTGATCAGTACGACAAGGTAAGGCAGGAACTCAAGCAGCTGCTGTTGGGCTTCCGGCATCCGCGCACCGGCAAGCCTTTGATAAAGCAGGTCGTGATGAGAGAAGAGCTTTATGGCGGCCGCTTCCTTGAAGAGCTGCCCGATCTCTACTTCCTGCCCAGCGACCCCACCCAGGCGGTGTTTGGGGACTTCGAGTTTTCGTCCAACAGGGTGGTGGAGTCGGCCTCCAGCGCGATCTCAGCGCAGCACAGGATGGACGGCATCCTGATTGTCAAAGGCGCTGGGATCAAGCCGCGTGCTGACCTTGCCGGCATGACCGTGATGGATGTCTTGCCGCTGATCCTCTACCTGATGGGGCTACCCATCCCGGAAGGCCTGGACGGCAGGTTCAAGCCGGCGATCTTCGAGGAGCAGGAGACCGCCGGGCGGCCTGCTCGTTACTTCAGGATGGAAGGCGGTGATTACGCCGGGAAGCATCGGAGGGCGACCGATGACGAAAGCCTCAAACAGCGCCTGAAGGGACTGGGCTACATATCCTGATGAACAGTTTGTTGGGAAAGCGGGTGCTATGGGTTGCCGCCGCGATGCTGATGGCGGCTCTGCTTTACTGGGGCCGGCATGACCTGGGGAAGATCGCCACGCTGTCGCCACTGCCCTTGGTGCTGTGCTTCATATGCACTGCCGGCATCGCCATCTCGTCTGCACTCAAGTGGAAGGTCTCAATTGGCTCAACCGGTGAGCGCCGCTCACTCCCGCTGGGCTCTCTCATACACTATTTCATGATAGGGAGAGTCCTGGGCCTGGTGGTGCCGATGGATGTCGGGGATTTCGCGGCGAGAACGGCATCCCTGAAGATGGATCACTCCATCCCGATCGGACGGGCATCCTATTCGGTGTACCTTGACCGAGCCTTCGACGTGGTAGTGGCCGGGATTCTACTTGTGCCATCGATCCTCTTCATCGTTGGCAACGTCAGTGTCGGTGTCGGCATCGCTATCTACTGCCTGGCGTTCCTGGCGGGTTTGACCTGCTTCGTCTTCTTTGGGAAACAGACCACTGACTTACTCCATGTCCTCTTCCACCTGATCTTCAAAGCGGTGTGCCGAATCCCCGGACTGCGCAACAAGGTGGACGCTGATGCCGAGCGGGCAATGCTCGCCGCCCCTAGCTCCAGTTCAGTCGCGCGCCGACTTTATCTGCTTAGCGGGCTCAAGTTCCTGTTTACTGCGACCCGCTTTGCCTCGATCGCCCTCGCGATGCGGCTTGCGGTCGGGGCTGTCGAGATGCTGCTCTTTGCGCCGGGTGCCCAGTTCGCCGCCGTGTTTTCATTTACTCCCGGAGGGATGGGTATAGTAGACTGGTCATGGTCGGGTCTGCTTTACAAGATAGGGGTGGACAGGCATGACATCGTGCCCTATCTAGTCTCCTTGAGACTGGCCACCTGGGTATCGGTGCTGGTGCTGGCCGGCCTTTCGAGGCTGGTTTACCGAAAGCCGTCGGATGAAAGGGCGCAAGCTGGGCCGTAGCATGAATCAACGGAGCGTGCTGGTGGTGATACCGGCCCGGAACGAAGCGGGCTCGGTGGGCAGCGTAGTATCCAGAGTTGCAGCTCTCCATCCGGGTTTTGACATACTTGTGATCGACGACGATTCCAGCGATGGAACCGGCGAGCTGGCCCACCAGGCCGGCGCACGGGTGCTGCGCGCCCCCGTGAACTTGGGTTACGGTGGGGCTGTGCAGACCGGGTTCAAGTACGCTTATGAACACGGCTATGATCTGGTGGTGCTGATGGATGCCGACGGCCAGCATGATCCTGAAGGCATCAGCGATCTGATCGCTGCTTCTGCCGATTACGACCTGGTTGTGGGCTCGCGATTCAAGGGACGCGCCTCCTATCGTATCTCCCCGATCAGGCTGGTGGGCATGAGGCTCTTCAGTGCTATCGCTTCAGCCATTATGGGTCGGCACCTGACTGACACCAGTTCCGGTTTCCAGGCGCTTGGCCGGCCGGTCTTCTCGCTACTGGCCCTCGGCGCTTATCCTGTGGACTTCCCCGATGCTGACACTCTAATATGGGTATCCAGGCACGGTTTCAAGGTCGGAGAGGTCGGTGTCGTAATGCACCGGAGGGTCGCAGGCAAGTCGATGATCTCAGGCGTAGGCTCGTCCGTGAGATACGCCCTGAAGATGCCGCTCGCCATACTGGTAACGATCTTGAGGATTCCGTCTGCGGAGAAGGGAGAGGATGTCCGGTGAACCTGCAAGTGAGGATTATCTCTCTCATCGTCAGCGTGCTGTTTGTGGCTTATGTCATCCAGCTGGTTCGCTCAAGGAAGCTGCGGGAGACTGATTCGATTGTCTGGATACTGGCGGGTGTTGCTATCTTCATACTGGCGGTCTGGGTGAAACCCCTGATTCTGCTGACCAGATTGATAGGGGCTAAGCTCTGGGCTTCGACTCTCTTCTTCAGCGGTCTGGTATTCCTCACGTTCGTCTCGCTATGGATTACTACCAGGATCTCGGCATTGAGTGATGAAGTCAGGGAGCTGGCTCAGCGAGTGACGCTGCTCTCGGGTGAAGAGGGACCCGGGAAGACGGAAGCTACGACAGGTGTGAACCGGGAGTCCTTCCGGAAGGAGCGGCCCACGCAATGAGAGCGCGCGCGCGGAAAGGGCAGGGACCTCAAGAAGGTGAATCTGCGGATTCCGGAGCGGCGCAAGCCGGCTCACAGGAATCCGCACTACCTCCGAGTACTCCGAGTAACGGCCGGGAACTCGCCGCTGATTGGCAGCCAGCCGGGACCAACTACTGGTTGCTGGTGCTGTTGACGCTTGCGGTTGTCTGCTTCATGCGGCTTGCGTTCCTGGGCGCTGATCCGCCCTGGGATTTTACCTGGAGCCAGGACATCTTCACCGATGGCGCCAGGGTGGTGGATGGTGCCAGGAACCAGATTCTGTTTGGGCACTGGATAACCGACCCGCGCTCGCCTGTGATTCTCTTCTATCCGCTTTCCAACTTGCTAGCATGGGTGGTCTTCAAGATCGGAGGCATCGGCCTCGTCCAGGCAAACCTTACAGGTGTGGTGCCGGCAATCGCATCGCTGGTGGTGATGTTTTTGCTGATGCGGAAGATGGAAGGCAACCTCGGAGGGTTGCTTGGCCTGGTCACCCTCGGGTTCGCGCATGTTTACGTGATCTTCGGCAGGTTACCCATGTTAGAGGCCTTGATCACGCTAATGCTTGTTGGCTCGTTCTGGCTGGCCCTGGGCGGCAGACGGAACCTCTTCCTGTGCGGACTGCTTGTGGGGACCGCTTCTTTCATGGTGAAGCTCCACGTACTCCACTTTGCCCCGATCGTGCTGGCCTTCCTTATCTTCGACTATGGCAGCGACCGCAACACTTGGACCAAACGGGTCTTCCTTGGCTTGAGCTTCGCAGCTGGGATTGCAGTTGTCCTGGGCTTCTGGTTGGTGACGATCTACGCGGGCCACTCGGCCATTTTGATCAAGTACTTCAAGTCCAACGTGGTGCTTTCTCAGAGCAACGACTACAGTGGCGTCACCCTGTACCAGGCAGTGGTCAGGCGCATCGGCGGCCTGATGCACGTCGGGGCCGGGCGCGATGGCTACTTCGTCAAGATCCCGGAGCTGACGGTAGCTGCTCTGCTTGGCTTGATCGG
>DATKKY010000341.1:0-6204 GCA_035542695.1 bacterium
GCCCGCTGGAACGAGACCGATCGAGCTAAGCGCAAACAGGTCCCAGTCTCTCGGCACGCTGATCTCGCTCTTGAAGACAGCTAGGAAGAGCAGGCAGGGCGCCGCGACCACGAGCGCGAATAGCCCACCGGGCACGTTCGCGTGGCGGACGCCGAGCTCGGAGCCAACTGCCACGGTGCCCCGAGCAGTAAGCCCCGGCCGCCTGGCGAGTAGGACCGAGGCGATCGCGACAACTGCGAGCACGGGGAAGGCTGGCATCATGAGGAGAATCTCGTTCAGCACATCGAGCCAATGCGCGGGGCTTAGGATGCCCTCCAGGTCCCCCGTAGTTCTGAGTGGTAGGAAGTCGTTGCCGAGCCCGGTGAACTTGGCCACGCCGACCGTTCCGACGAGCACCAGGACGAGGAGCGCTGGCGCCAGCCAGCGGGCCAGCCGCCGGGCCAGCGTGGGCCGGCACTTCTCTATCGGGATCGACCCCGCCAGCAGGCCGAAGGATGGCAGCAGCAATATGCCGGCCACGTGCATGAAGATGCTCGCCACGAGGAAGCCAAGCGCAGCCACCAACCAGGCGCCCCGGTGCTTCTCCATGAAGACCATCGAGCTCGCCACATATAGGGTCGCGAAGAAAAGAAGCGGCGTGTAGTTCTCGATGTAACCAAAGAAGAGTTCCATCGCGCCGGAAGACAGTGCCAGCACTCCGAGCCAGACGCGGAGCTCCGCCGACAGAGATGTTGCGAAGCCACCCATCACAACCAGCAAGAGCACCAGGATGAAAGCCCCGCCAAGTATGCAGTTGAGCCCTCTTATTGCGGCGACGGGTGAATGCCGCGACAAGCCGCCAGACACCTTTGCCGCCAGATAGTAGGCAGCAGTTGACCCCTTGGCCGTTGGCTGGGTTCTGAGGATGGCCGGCAGGTCAACAGTCTGAGCGTGGCCGGCTTGAACGTTCCCGGCAGCATAGCCGAAGTTGTTGGCGACGAGCTGGCCGTCACCCAGGAGCAGCGTGGCCGAGTGAAAGCGCATGAAGATCGCCACGGACACGAGCGAGGCTGCCACGATCAGCGAGACCCCAAGCCTGGGCCTGGCCTCGGCCAGGCGGGCAAGGCCGAGCAGGGCGGCATAGCACTTGCGCGCGACCGCTGGCACAAAGCAGATACCGGCCAAGGCGAGGAGCCCAATCCGGAGCGCCACGGGATAGAAGGCCAGATGGTTGATTCCCCACAGCCGGCGTCCAGGCAAGAACGCAGCGGCGCCGACCAGGGCCAGTAAGATGACAGATGCAGTGACCGCCACCCTGACGAGCAAAGCCCCCGCAGCTGCCGCGCCCGCCGGCGGTTCCGCCCTGCCCGTGGGGTCACTCATGTGGAGGCGCCCATGATGATCGCGCCCGGGCTAGCCTCTGAGCTTGAAGGTCGCGCGGACCGTGACGGTGATGTCCTTCTCCTTGGTCTGAGTGTTGTACATACCGTAATCACTGATCTCAGTGGAGAAGGGCTCGGTTATCTGGAAGACTCCGGCCTTGAGGCTGGACACCTTGCCCAGGGATATGCCGGAGCTCTTGGCGATCTCCTCCGCCCGCCGCGCAGCGTCCTTCGCAGCCTCGGCCAAGAGCTCGGTCTTGATGTCGGCTATCTTGGAATAGAAGTACTCCAGATTCGAGCTCTGCAGCACGGCGCCTTTCTCGGTAAGCACCGACGGGTTCAGGGCCATGTTCTCAATCACTTCGATCTTGGAGCTGATCACGAAGACGTTCTGCTGGAGCATATAGCCGACCACGCCCCCGCCCTGGCTGTACCGCGACATGGTATTGATAGGCTGAATTGTGACATCGCCCTCAGCGATTCCCTGTTGCTTCAAGAGAGCCTTGAGAAACCCTAGGTCCTCCTGGATGTGGCTGTAGCCGCTGGCGACATCGTTGAGCCCGGTGTCACGGCTGAGGGTGATACGCCACTTGACGATATCCGATGTAAACCGCTTGGTGGCCGAGCCCACGACGGCAATCGTATTGTCCGAGACCCGAGCGTGGTAGAAGAAGATCCCAAAGACCATGGCAGCAATGACCAGACCTGCGGCCAGCATGATAGCGTGACTGATTCTCATCGGCAGTCCTCCTTCGTTCACCGTCTATGCTGAGGTGTATGGCCGGGATTGTCAATCCGTTTCGCCCGACGCGTCAAGGCCGGCCTTGGGCTGCCTTGGGCGACCCGGGTGCCCGGCCTAGCATATGTCTTGACATGTGCCCAGACTTGCAGTAGCCTCAGGTGTCACCATGATAGCCCCACGAGCCTCGAAGCAAAGAAGCAGACGCGAATCGAGAATGTCATGCCAGGCCGGATAGGCACCTACCCGACGGGTTAAAAGGTCCGGAGGTAACCACGCGCTAGGCCTGCGAGCAGGTGGGTTGGCCGGCGAGAGGGCAGTACGCAGCACGATGGAGCGGGGAGCAGTCAATACGAGAATGTGAGGAGACTCGAATGAATATTTACGTCGGGAACTTATCACGGGATGTGACCGATGCCGACCTGAAGCAGGCATTTGAGGCCTTCGGCCAGGTCGCAAGCGCCAGCGTAATCACCGACAGGTACAGCGGCGAATCGCGCGGCTTCGGGTTCGTGGAGATGCCTAGCAAGACTGAAGGCCAGGCGGCGATAGACGGCCTAAACGGCAAGGATCTCAAGGGACGGACCCTCAATGTGAACGAAGCGCGCCCTCGCAATGACGACCGCGGCGGAGGCAGGGGTGGTGGCGGCCGGGGTGGTGGCCGAGGCGGACGTCGCCCATCCTGGTAGGCGGAGCGGCGGGCGCCGCGTGATCAAGCGGTAATCAGCCCCCAGGGCAAACCCGGGTGGTGCGAGGATCGCAACTTAACGGGGACATGCGCTCACGATTTCGAGATAGAGCGTTGTCCCCTTCTTGCATTTACGGCGAGATAAACAACGGCCCCCAGGGCCACCAGCGATGCCACAGCGGAGACAATCACGATTGCTTCGTAGCCGCCATCGGGCCGCGAGGTGATACTGGGCGTCAGCGTGTCCTTGAGCTTATCCTTGAAGACCTGCTCAAGATGAGGCACCGACCAAAGAAAAGAGTGGTCCACGAACGAGAGAGCCATCAACGCAAGGGCCGCAATCTCAAGGAATCTGACTCTCAAGGTCTTTGCGATTCCACGCAGCACCTGCTCCAAGCGGATGACCGAAATCAGCGATAGGGTCGCGACCGGCACCAGCACGAACCGCGTTGCCACGCGCTCGATCCTGAGCGGCGGGAAGGGTATGCGGGTGATGAAGCCCTGGAAGTAGCTCAAGGCCAAGAGCAGCATCACTACCAGGGGCAGGTCCAATGCCGGGTACTTGTAAGGCTTGAGATCATCGCGCCGGGAGAAGCGAAGCCAGATCCCGAAATAGACGAGGAGCGCGAAGCCTATGATCCCGACGTACATGTCGTATTCCCACCATCCTGCCGTGCCCCATAGCTTCAGCCTGTCCGGGGTCTGCTGCCGGATGGTGACCATGGCATCGACCAGATCGTTGATCGTGGGATAAGACCAAATGAACTTCTCTCGCCGCCCAAGCAGAGTGAAGGCCGCGGGCACAAGGCGGAACAACGAGAGCGCCAGGCTGGCCACGATGCCCCACAGGATCGGCCTGGTCTGTCTCCAGTTGAACGCCACGACCAGTGCCAGGAGTATCAGGCACCAGATGTAGAGATGAAACGAACCCTTTAAAACCATCGCAAACAACACCAGCGCTAGCTTGAGGGGTGTCATTCGGGTAGCATGCCCCTCAATCACTTCCATCATGAACAGGAACAGCCAGGGCAGCAGAAAATAGCCGGTCCAGGCTGAGTGCCCGACGCCGATGTGCGCGGTGATATGCCCATTGAAATTGAAGAGGAGGAAGAAGGCCGCGAACGCTATCAGGGAGAGATTGTACCTCCGTGCCAGAAAGAGCAGTCCGAGAAACCCCAGCGCATAGAGCAATAGCAGATCGAAGAGCACGAATCCCCCCGTGCTCATCAGCGGCAACAGCAGCACGTGCGGGGCGAGGTTGGTCTCAGGTATGCCCAGGAACCTGTCGGTCTCGTAGAACCGCACCGAGATGTGATAGGGAACGGTGCCTGAATTGATGGCCTGCCGGACGACCGAGTAGAAGATGAACTCCTTGCCCCAATCCTCGAGTCTGAAGGAGAGATCGCCATGGTTGAGAAACAGGACCCAATGCAGCACGCCCGCCGCGAAGATGAGACTCAAGATTACGATCTTCATGGCTACCAATCATAGGACAGACGCCGAAAAACGCCAACCAATTTCGGGGAATCGCTGTGGTATAATGCCGGCTAAATCCGGCCGGGTTCGGAGGCCGGTCCGATGGAGCAGCCGTGAGTGCCAAGCCTTATACGGACAAGCCTGTTCTCGCGATGTGGCTAGTCTCGCTTGCTGGTGTCCTCGTGCTGGTGGCCCACCTTGCCGCAGCTCTCAAGTACTCCAATTGGTGCTGGGGGTTCAACCACTACTACTTCCTCGAGGATCAGCTGATCGCCGTTACGATTGGCCTTGGCTGTGTGCTTTGCCTTCCTCCCGTTTGGGCAGCTTTGGATCGGCTGCGACATCCCAAAGCCAAGGCACCCCGCGCGTCCCGAACGAAGGGCCCGTCGCCGCAAGCCGGCTCGGCCCCGACCACCCCATCCTATCACGCCGATCGCCGCGGCCTGGTGACAGACGTCGCGATAGCCGCGGCAGCCTCAGTCATATTCTGGCTACTGCGCATGCCCTACCATTTCCTGGGCGATGGCCGCCTCCTGATTCGCCTGCTCGATCAGGGTAACTGGTTCCGGCCAACGGAGTTCTTGGACGGATGCATTCACTTCGCCGTACTCCAGGCGGGCCGCGCCCTTTGGAATTGGGATGGATCTCTGACCTACGCCGCAGTGAGCGTGGCCGCAGGCTTTGGCTATGTGCTGGCTGCTTTGCGCCTGGGCAGGTTGCTCAGGCACCATTTCCTGGTCACAGCGGCCCTGGTGACTCTAGGGACGGTGCAGTTGTTTTGCGGCTACGCCGAGTGCTACTCGCTCGCGACCGCGGCCATTCTGATCTACATGCTCCTGGCCCTCGAGTATCTAGCTGGGCACCGGAGCTTCGTGTGGGTGGGCGCTGCCCTGGTGATTGGCGTCGCTCTCCACGCGGCGTTGCTCTTCCTCGTTCCCTCCTATCTCTACCTGGCTTTCGGGCACGCCCGCGCCCGCGCCGCAACCGCTCCCAGCCCGGATTCGAGCTTCGTCGCTGGTAAGGACCTCCGCCGGTGGATCTGGCTCCTCACGCCACTCGTTCTCATCACGGTCACGGAGCTCGCTGCATCAAGACCGTGGAGGCCGGGCCGGTCGGCCCTGATGCTGCTGCCACCCTTCCGAGATCAGCTTGGCCAGTATGCGCTCTTCTCCTGGAAGCATCTGATAGACTTGATCAATCATCAGGTGCTGATATCACCTCTGGCCTGGATCGGGCTCGTAGCCTTCCTCATAGCGTTCTGCAGGGACGGGGCGCTCAAGCATTCGCCCCGTTTCCGCTTCCTCTTGGCAGCCAGCATCTTCCCGCTGGGCTTCAATGTGATCCTGCGCCCGGCGCTGGGCGGGAGCCGCGACTGGGACCTGTGGTCGATGGGGGTGCTGCCGTATGTAGTCACGGTGGTCACTTGGATCGCTTCCCAGAGCGGGAGGCGGCCGGAAGCCAGGCACGCAGCCCGCGTACTGGCTGTGGTCGGGTTTTTTCACATCTTGCCCTGGATCGCCATCAATCACAGCGCTGCCCTAAGCCTGGATTTCTTCCAGCGGATTTCGTACACGAACCCGCTCTGGCCCTTGCCCCAGGTCGCCTCGTCCCAAAGCGAGCTCGGGCACTTCTACCTTGAGCATAACGAGCCAGATGAGGCTCTGACCCGGCTTAAGCGCGCCGTCGAAGCCGACCCCGGCAAAGCGCGTTACTGGGACGCTCTAGGCGTGACCTATATCTATCTCAAGCAGTACTCCCAAGCCGAGGCCAAGCTTCGGCGGGCAGTTGAGCTGGACCCCAAAGATAGCTCGGCTTACAACAACCTCGGCCAGGCCTACGTCATGCTGGGCCGGCCGAGCGAGGCCGAGGCAGCTTTCGAACAAGCCGTAGCGCTTGACCCCAACGCCGCCGCCGCCTACTTCAACCTTGGAAAGCTATAT
>DATKKY010000342.1:0-3974 GCA_035542695.1 bacterium
CACGGCCACCAACCTGGATATCCCGAAAGCCATAAAGGATAGCCGGTTCCGTGAGGACCTTTTCTACCGGTTGAACCAGGCCTGGATTAACGTGCCCCCGCTGCGGGAGCGGGGGGACGATGTGATCCTGCTGGCGGAGCACTTCATGAGGCTCGAATGTGAGAAGCTCGATAAGCCTCCTTTGACTTTGAGCCCCGAGTATATGGACAGGCTCCTGGCCTACCGCTGGCCCGGCAACGTGCGGCAGCTCCAGTCCGTGATCCGGAGATACGCCCGGACCGACGGCACGGATAAGAGGATCTACAGCGCAGGCTTCGAGGGGCTCTCAGACAATGAGGAGCCCGGAGATGGCTCGCACGATCTCAAGACCGCCCGGAAACTGGCGGTGGAGGCCGTTGAAAAGAAGCGGATTCCGGAGGCGCTGGCCATGTTTGGCGGCAACCGGACCAAAGCTGCGAAGTATCTGGGCATCAGCCGGCGCAGCCTCATGTATAAGATCAAGACCTACGAGCTCAAGAAACATGAACTGCCGGGGCAAAACTGATGTGTAACGTTAGTTGCGCTATAGCGCAATTGTTTGCGCGGATTTCGCGCGGCGTGTGCGCGAGTTGGTGGTGAGGGAGCCATGGGAACACGAGTAGGCGATCAAGAAACGCCAATTTCTGCAAGCCGTTCCCGAGCAGATATCGATCTTATTCACACTATAGTCAAACAGTTATGGACTTGCGCAGGTGGATGCATGCGGACCTCGCATGCCGAGGTCTCTAAATAGGGCTTGAGCGTGGGAGCAGGGCACGTTTTTTGCTACACAAAGAGCCGACGATTCCTCACAGGCCACGGTGTGGTCTTGGGGGTGCCGTTACGCTCCGTATCCAGTGGGGGCACGCCAGTGCCCCCTTTGGATACATTTCGCAGTTGACACCCCCACCCCGCACCCGTATTTTTACCCACCGTTGGAACTTTCCCAACTTCCTTATGTTGGAGTAAGCCGTGGCCCACGAGCAGCACCCGTGGCTGGGAGGGGAACATGATATCGGTCAAGAATCTCACCAAGACCTTCGGGCGCACTGTAGCTGTTGACAACATCTCCTTCGAAGTGACGAAAGGCGAAGTCGTAGGTTTCCTGGGTCCCAATGCTGCCGGGAAAACTACCACCATGCGCATGCTGACATGCTACATAGCGCCGGACAGCGGCACCGCGAATGTTGCGGGCTTCGATGTCGGCGAGGCCTCTCTAGAAGTAAGAAAGCGGGTCGGCTACCTTCCGGAGAGCGCACCGCTTTATCTTGACATGGATCTGGTTGCGTATCTCGAGTTCATTGCCGAGGTGCGGGGCATTCCCTCGGCCGATCGGCCGAGGCGCGTGCGCCGAATGGTGGAGGTGTGCGGCCTTGAGAGCATGCTTGGTCGGACTGTGGGCACGCTGTCCAAGGGCTACCGGCAGCGAGTCGGTCTGGCCCAGACCCTGATCCATGATCCCGAGATCCTGGTGCTGGATGAACCGACCACTGGGCTTGATCCCTCGCAGATAATCGAAATCCGCGAGTTGGTGAAGGAGATCGGCAAGGAACGCACTGTAATCCTGAGTACTCACATTCTCCCCGAAGTCGAAGTCACGTGCACCAGGGTGCTGATCATCAATGAGGGCAAGATCGTGGCGAGCGGCACGCCCCAGGAACTCCAGTCAGTCGCCGGGGGAGAGCATTCGGTCTACGTCTCGCTCGATTCGGGAGGGGTGCCCGCCGAAGAGACGCTGCGCGCTATCAGGTCAGTGAGGAGCGTGTCGCGCGTCGGCGAGCCGAAGGGTGGTTACGTTACTTACTTGCTTAAGGCCGTCGACGGCGTCGATATCGGAGCTGAGGTCTTCAAAGCCGTCACCGCCAACCGCTGGACCTTGAATGAGCTGAGGCGCGAGACCCTCAGCCTGGAAGATATCTTCCTCAAACTCACCACCAAGGAAAGGTAGGAGCCGGCTCCGATCATGAACCGAACGTTGCCGATCTTCCGGAGAGAGTTCGCCAGCTATTTCAATTCCCCCATCGCCTACATCTACTTGACGGTCTTCATCGCGCTCCTGAGCTGGATCTTCTTGAAGACCTTCTTTGTGATAGGCGAGGCATCAATGCGTGAGTTCTTCGGTCTGGTGCCCTGGGTCTTTCTCTTCTTCATTCCAGCGGTGACCATGCGATCCTGGGCGGAAGAGAAGAAGGTGGGCACGATGGAACTCCTGATGACGTTGCCCGTGAGCGATGTCGAGGTGGTGCTGGGAAAGTTCCTCGCCAGTTTCGCCTTCCTGATCTTGAGCTTGGCCCTGACGTTCGTCTTGCCTATTGTGGTGGGTGCCCTGGGCAAACCTGACCAGGGCCAGATTGTAGGCGGTTATCTCGGCTGCGTACTGATCGGGGGATCTTTTCTTGCGGTCGGGCTCTTCATCTCCAGCCTGACCGAGAACCAGATAATCGCCTTCATCGTGTCAGTAGTGGTGGTCTTTGGGCTGTTCATCGCCGGGGAGGATTTCGTGCTCTTCGGCGTTCCCGCCAGGCTTGCGCCGATCTTGAGCTACATCAGCCTGGGCGGCCACTACGACAGCATCAGCCGCGGAGTTGTGGACTCCCGGGACGTGGTTTACTACCTGTCGGTGATCGGCTTCTTCCTCTATCTCAATATCAAGTCGGTAGAAGCCAGGAAGTGGGCGTGAGCCATGAGACACCGAAGCCATCGAAGCCAGATGCTGATCGAAGTCGCGATCGTGCTGGCCATAGTAGTGCTCGTGAATCTGGTCTCGCTCAGGCTTTTCACGCGGGCCGATCTCAGCCAGGGCCGCATCTACAGCATTTCCCAGTCTACCAAGAAGGTCCTGCGGGGGCTGGACGATGTGATCAACGTCAAAGTCTATTTCTCAAAGAAGCTGCCGCCCTACATGACCACGCTGACGCGGCAAGTCAGGGACGTGCTTGAGGACTATCGCGCTTACTCCCGCGGCAAGCTGCTTGTGGAGTTCACCGACCCGGCCGATGACCGGAAGACCGAGGAGCGGGTGCGGATGATGGGCATCCCCCAGGTCCAGCTTAACGTGGTTGCCAAGGACAAGGCGGAGGTGATTGCCGGCTACCTTGGGATTGCGGTGCTCTACGGGGACAAGCAAGAGGTGATCCCCGTGGTCCAGAACCCGGCCAATCTCGAGTACGATCTTACCTCGGCGATCTTGAAGGTCACCAGCAAAGAGACCAAGGTGGTCGGTTTCACTTCGGGCCACGGCGAGCCCGATGTCAACCAGAACTTCGAGGCCATCGCCAAAGCTCTCGGCCAGGAGTACCGAGTGACCAGCGTGCCCACCTCCGAGGGCAAGACGGTCCCGCCTGAAGTGAGCACGCTGATTGTCGCCGGTCCGGACAAGATCAGTGACTGGGATGCCTTCGCAATCGATCAATTCCTGATGCGCGGTGGCCGGGCACTTTTCATGGTCAACAGGGTCGAAATCCCCCAAGGGACGTTGCAGGGGCAAGAAGTCACGACCAAGCTGGATTCGCTGCTTGCGCACTACGGCGTCACGGTGAAGCCCGACCTGGTGATAGACCGCGCCTGCGGCACAGCGTCCTTCTCGACAGGTTACATAACCTTCACTGTGCCCTACCAGTTCTGGCCATCGATCGGCGAGAGCAGTTTCAACAAGGATTCGCCGATCACCAATCAGCTCAAGCGGGCTGTGCTGCCTTGGACCAGCAGCATCGACGTCTCAGAGGCGGCGGCAAAGGGGCTCCAGGCCACGGTGCTGGCCAAGAGCTCGGTGCAGTCCTGGACCGCCGAGCGGCAGTTCAATCTTGATCCCCAGCGGGAGCTCAAGCCTCCGGCCGATCGGGCGCCGCGCAATCTGATGGTGCTCCTGGCCGGGCGTTTCCCAAGCTACTTCAGTGGCAAACCCGAGCCGACCCCGGAGGGTGTAGCCACTCCGCCTACGGTCGAGCGGGCAGATA
>DATKKY010000343.1:0-5908 GCA_035542695.1 bacterium
ACGTCACGCGGAGGGTTCAGGTACAACCGTTATATCACGGACCGACGGCAACCATTATATCCCCGAATCGTCCGCTTGTCAATCTGAACCTGGGACCCCGTTGCCGAGGCTGGGGAGAGATCTAAACGCTCGCGCCGCAAGGTCTCGCCACGCGTCCCAATGCCCATTGGCACCCGGGGGGCAGGCGCGATAGGGGGTTGACAACGAGCTCACAGCACGCTTAAGATTACCTATCGAAATTCCAGGGTGGGGCCATCGTCTAGGGGTCTAGGATTGGTGGTTCTCAGCCATCAGACCGGGGTTCGAATCCCCGTGGCCCTACCAATCAAACCACTCTGAGGCCAGCGGGCCGCTCGACCCCACACTTGTCGTCCAAATCGGCGGCACAACGCCAGCTCGTGAGGTGCCCTGTTAGTCCTTGTGCACTTCGGGCATGCAGTGAACGCACGGGTTGTATCCGTGGAGCTCCGATTGCTGCTTGGCCTCTTCACAGGTCTCGACCGACTTCGTGCGGTTCCTGGGTATCTTGTCGATCTCGCACGCTGCCGTTGCTCTCCACAGATCGTGTATGACTTTGCTGTCCGTATTCACCAGGTATCTTGCTGCCAGGTTAGGCTCCTCCTTTGCCCGACATTCTGATAGTGGTCGGCTACTTGTAGATTGCCTTTATCTGTCCCCAGGTGGTCGGCTCAGTCGGGTTTCCCAGACACCTGACGTATAGCCTCCAGGCGAATTCCAGGTAGCCGTATCTCGTGCCGTTCTGGGTGGTGTCTCCGCCATCCTTGAACCACACTGGCGGGCAATACTGGAAGTTCACGCCGTAATAGCCCGAGTGTATTGTGGGATAGTGGCTCGATGTGGGCCGGGGGTACAGCGCGGGCAGACAGCCGGCATCATGCATCTGGCAAGCTTCCGCCAAGGCTCCGCTGACATTGTCCATTCCCCACTGAGGGTAGGTGCAATCAGTTCCTATACTGGTCGCGGTCAGTAGAATTCTGGGCTTGGCCGGTCCTGGCACCGTCGAGCAGCTGGTGACCGCCAAGGGCGGATTGATCGTTATGGTGTTCCATTCAGGGCCGGTCTCGTAGGGGGCGCTTTCCCAAAGCGAGTTGCCGATCGGGCACCCGTTGGCATCGGAGCAGTATATGTTGAACTTGACCGTGTAAAGCCCGGGGTAGACCTGCCCGTAGCCTGAGAAGTCGAGAATGCGGAACCCGACTATGCTCTGGCACTGGACCGAGTCGCACGTCGTGAAACCCGCCGTCGATCTATCGCCCAAGGAAAAGAACTGGCCGACCTTGTCCCCATAGTTCCAGTCGTAGAAACCCCAGAACCAGGAATAGGTGGGGCAGGGGATGTAATAGTAGTACTGGAGGTAGCACTCGTCTATCGAGACCGCCCCGAAATCCTCGCTCAGTTTGACCGCTCGCTTTTCAATCCCATATGCTGATGTAACGAGACTGACAACACAAAGCAGGGTGACCAGTATCCATCTTCTCATCTCAGTCGCACCTCCCGAGTGTTTCCCCGACGTGGCACGTATGGCTCCAACGTTATCCAGCTCTTGCCGGCGAGCATGCTATCACACCTCCCCTTACGTTGGCGAGACAAAAGCAATCACCGTCAACCGCCGGCCCTCAGATCTGCCAACCTCTTGGCTGCAAAATCCGAGTACTCCCCCTTGAAGCTCTTGAGGTATGCTTCCAGCATCGCGATCGCGTCTGCACGATCTCTCGCGCGTTCATAGCAGAGAGCCGCAAGAACCGTGGCCTCGCCACATCTATCGCTTGACCCATTGGATTTGACAAAGAAGCTGAATCTATCACCGGCTTCTCGGTACTTGCCAGCCAGCAGATCACACTCGGCCATCGCGTAGGTTGCCTCTTCGTAAATGCCGAGCAGGTTGTTCTTGTCGAGATCTGCGGCTTTCTCATATCGCAGCAAAGCGGCATCGTAGGTGCCGACGTTTCGAAGCAGGTCGGCAAAGTCCATCAGGAACCGTGGATCGTTGGCCGATTGCTCTTCCCTGCGGAAAGTGTCAGCAACAAGGGCATCGCGCAGCCGTATCGATGACAGCCTGCTCAAGAACTCATCCGGCGAGTAATAGCCCACCAGGCGCTCGATTTCACCTCCGTAAGCATCCATGATCACAATGGTGGGGTACAGCTGGATGTCATACTCCGCGCACAGGGCCGTGTCCCGGTCGGCATCGATTGAAACGCACTTAAACGAGGCGAGGGAGTCTACAACGGCGGGGTCAACGTACAGACTCTCCCGAAGCAATCGGGACCAGGGGCACCAGTAGGCCTCGAAACTCGCCAGAATTCTATCGCCGGTCTTCTGGGCCTCCAACTTGGCTTCGGTCAGGGTGCTTGACCAAGCTATTGCCGGCTGTGGGGGCTGCAAAGTCTCGCGCTCCTTCGAGCAACCGGCCAGGAAATAGCCGCCCCCGATCACGAGCGCAATCCACAGGACCCAGAGCCTCTTCATTGCCCCTCCCGGCGAGTGCAGGCTAATCATATTTGCGCCGGTCCGGAAGTCAATCCAAAAGGATAATGCTTGCCAAGGCGGGCACATTTTTGATAGGATGCCGCTATCAAGAGGAGGAGGCGAAAGTGAAGGAGAGAAGGAAACACAAACGCGCTTCGCTCGAGATCCCTCTCGACATGCAGAGCCCCGACGGGAAACACAAGAGTTTCACTGCCAAGACCATAAACCTGAGCGCGGGTGGCTTTTACTGCAAGGTGCCGTTGTTTGTCCCGGTGCTGACCAAGCTCAAGATATCGATGGTGGTTCCCATAAAGGAGTCGGCCGGTAGGGAGCGCGACCACGTGATTGCCTGCGGAGGCACGGTAGTCAGAACGGTGCCCGAGAAGGCGACGGCGGCCGTCAAGTCTTACGAGATCGGATGTTTCTTCACCGACATGACTACCTACGACAGGCTGATCATAGAGCAGTACTTGGCCGACAAGAACATCTCCAGCAAGTAGCCCGCATTGTCCGCACGGCGCTGCCGCGAGCGTTCTCGGCTGCTGCGCCAACGTGCTTGGTCCCAACCGGCTGACTGCCTGGCTTCGTAAAGCCCCAAGATTGCAATGCCGATAACCCACGTGGGCGTATCATATTCACTCCCCAGGGGGTCACGTGGAAGACTCCATTGAACAAATGAAGCTTGAGTTCGTTGCCAGTGCCTCCGAGGCTGTCGAGAGGCTTTCTCGCCGCTTGGCCACCACCCAGGACGGGGAGCCCTATCCGAGACAGCTGGTGGACTCGGTTTTCCGCACAGCCCACTCGCTCCGAGGAACAGCCGGCATGTTCGGTTTCGACGAGGTCTCATTCCTCTCAGGTGCCCTTGAGAACCTGCTCGAGGCCTTGCGGGCCGGGGAACTTGCTGGGACTTCCGAGGCAGCAGCCCTAATAGTCGACGTTCTTGACCATATCCCTCTGCTGCTCCGAAACGAAAACGATGACGAAGCCAAGGCTGCCAGCCGGCGTCTGGCTGAAGCTATAAGGGAACTGCTGGCGGGCCGGCCCGCGCCCCAGGCGGAGAAGGTCTCATCCGTAGGGGAGGCGAGCGCCGGGCCTCGAGAGACAGCGAATGTGCCGGACTCCGAAGCAGGTCCGGCCACGGCTCGTGCCGACGGCGACGCAGTTCGTCGCGGCGCCGCACAGGCCGCACCGCCGCTCTCGGTAAAAGTGGACATTGCCATCCTCGACGCCATCATGAACACGGTCTCAGAGCTCTTCTCGAGCCAGCTTGCTCTGTCGGGGATTGCTCGAGCGCTACCGCGCAACAGCGCCACCAGAAGGCTGGGTGACGATCTGCTCAAGACCAGCTACCTCGTGCACAAACGGATGCTCGATCTTGAGGTGTCGGTGATCGAGGCCAGGCTGGTTCCAATGACCATGTTGTTCGACCGGTTCTCGGGTGAAGTGAGGAGGCTGGCCAGGCGGGCAGGCAAGGCGATCGACCTTGTCTTCCTTGGAGAGGATACCCGGATTGACCGCGCCCTGCTGGACAGTCTGTATGACCCGCTGCTCCACATCATTCGGAACGCCGTTGATCACGGCATCGAGCCGTCCGACGAGCGGGCAGCCTCAGGCAAGCCAGTTCAGGGGAAGATTGTGCTCAGGGCCGCCCAGGAATCCAGTCACGTCAGGATCGATGTGGAAGACGATGGGCGCGGCGTCGATGTCGGCAGGGTCAGGGAAGTAGCCGAGGCCAGGGGCATAGCCGTAGATGGTCTTGAGAGTGCGGTCGACATGATTTTCGAGCCGGGCTTCAGCACCAAGGACCGGCCAAATGATATCTCTGGACGGGGAGTCGGCCTTGACGCCGTCAAGACCCAGATCGAGGGTCTTGGGGGCATAGTCAATTTGGCCACCGCGCCCGGCCGGGGAACTTCGGTCTCAATCTGGGTCCCACTGACGCTTGCGATCTCAAGGGGCATCGTGGTGGAGGAGGGCGCCGTCCCAGTTGCCATTCCCCTTGGCTGCATCGTGGAGGTGCTCCGGGCTGATGAGGCGCTGCGATCGGAAGCCTCAAGCGTGGGCTTCGTCGACTACCGAGGCGACACTCTGCCGGTGGTTGCCCTTGCCGACATGCTCGGGATTGCGAAACCATCGGCACCGCGCTTCGTCGTCGTCCTTGGCCTTGGGGCCAAGCGGCGAGCCATCCTGGTCGAGCGGGTCCTGGGGGAAACCGAGATCGTATCGAGGCCCTTGCCCGACGTCTTAGCGGCTCCGGGCTTCATTAGCGGGGCCACCGAACTGCACAACGGCCGGCCTGCAATCGTGATTCAACCCGCGGAAGTCCTGCGCGGGCAGGGTGAGGGAACCTGGCAGCCCATCGGACCCTTCTGGCCAACGTCTCCGTGGAATCCCGCCGCGTACACATCCGGAAGTCTCAGGCTCGTCGTAGTGCGGCGGGACGAGAGCCGGTACGGGCTTCCCTTTGGTTGCCTCAAGGAGATACTGCCTGAGTCGCAGGTGGTCGACGTCCCGGTGCTTGGCCGGACGTGGGAAGGCCTCTTCTTCGTCAGAGGTCTCTGCCACGGTTCGATCAGACTTCCCGGGAACTGCCCTGCGAAGCCGTCTTCGCGTGTCAAGATCATAACCTTGAGCTGCCCGGAACGTTGCGGGATTCGTGTGGACGATGCGATCGGAGACTGTGAGATACCTTTGGAGGCCATCAGTCCGGCCAATCAGGCGGAGGTCCCAGACACGGGTTCCGTGCCGATTGCGGGGACCTTCAAGTGGATGGGCCGAGCGGTTCACCTGCTGGCCATGCCATCGCCTGACGCTCGGCGGGCCCTGGGTCCCGGATGCCGGAACCGGTCCTACGCGGGGCTAATGCCGTCGCCTTAGCGTGACGATACTCATAGAGGTTTAGTACACCGAACTACAGAGAACTACAGATCGGGAGGGGGACTTGACCAAACAGCGCATCCCGCTACAGGTCTGGGCACTCACACTAGCTATGGGCCTGTCGCTTGGCTTCTCATTGTCGGCTGGTATCGCGGAGGGGTGGCGCCCTGTGGGCCTTTTGGGCGCGGTCTTTGCCGGCGTGGGACTGGTTCTGTGGTTTGTCATAGCCCTACGGCACATTCGTCCAGCGGCCGCGGCCCTGGCGCGGCAAGCGAGAGCTCTGGAGACCTGTTATTCCCTGGCTGCAGTGATGTCGCATGCAAAGCGTCCGATAAGTGAGGCCAGGGATGAGATCCTTAAGTCCGTTAGCGCTCTCAGCGCCGATTGCGCGGAACTGGCCAGAACGCTCGCCAAGCTGAGAAGCGCGAGTGCCCCAGCGCTTTCCGAGCGCAGGGAGGTGGCTCCGGCCTTCCCATCGGAGGCTCCGGTCGAGATCAAGTCCATCATCGAGGGGGTAGTGTCGACCGCCGATGGTATGTCG
>DATKKY010000344.1:0-4661 GCA_035542695.1 bacterium
CTTTCGGGGAATCCTGCATCTTTCTGAACGTGACCATGCGGGTTGAGGCCTTGTCGAACACGGTCACGCTGAGGCACGAGTTCATTAAGCAGCTTCACAAGCGATACCGAGAAGAAGGCATCGTGATCCCCTTCCCGACGAGGAGCCTGCGCATGCAGAGCGAGGATCTGGTGCCAGTGAGGCGAGGTCCATCATCCTGAGAGGTGGGTTGTGAGAGGCGGACAAGGAGGCAGTGCGATGGAGTTCAAGGTCGGGCAGGACATAGTCTACCCGAAGTACGGCGTCGGCAAGATCCTGGAGATCAAATCGCGGAAGCTCCCAGAGGGCCGCACCAAGGGGGTCTTGATCAAGTTTCCGGCCAGGCACATGGAAGTCTGGGTGCCAGAAGAGCGGCTGAGGAACACCAAAGTCCGGAAGCCGATCACCCGGGGCCAGGCGCGCAGGATCTATCGAATCCTCAAGGGCCGTGCTAGCTTCCGGATGTCGTCCAAGGCCAAGGAGCGCGCTCAGTTCTATAAGGACAAGGTGCTCTCCGGCGACCCGGGCCAACTTGCCGAGACGGTGCGCGACCTGGTCAGGCTGTCGATCAGGAAGTCACTCAACGTAAGGGAGGCCGAAATCGCCAACGCAGCCTTGAGGACCCTGGTCAGGGAGCTGGCGCTGGCCACCGGCAAGGATGTTGAGACAATACGAGGGGAGCTGGACGAGCTTCTGTACCGTTAGCAGCTCCCCTTCTTGAAGGTCTTAAGCTCCCGGCGCTACTTAAGCAGCCCCGGAGAGGTTTTCTCCTCTATCGGAACCCAGATCTCGGTGACCTGCTTGTCACTCGGCGTCTTCGCCGGATCACTCCAGTAGATCTCCAGCGGAAAACTCTCTATCTTGTAATCGTTAGTCTTGGCCCAATCGAACAGGATCTTGTAAGTGTCGGCTATCTTCTCGTACGGGCCGATGTGGTAAATGTAGGCGACATGCATCCTGTCCATGAACTGGAAGCCCATCTTGTCGTTCACCACTTGGCCCATTTGCCCAGGATAGGCTACCGGAATCATCACCTGCCACTTCAGATCACTGGGCTTGGTGGTTTCCGGGTTGCTGATGAACATCGCCATGATGGGGCCTGCCTGGGAGTAGCCACCTCTCGCGACCTCCCCCATGAGTTTGGTGATCACTGCCGAAAGGTCGGTATAAGGGCCCTGGTGGGGCATGATCGCCACCGAATGCGGCTCGGTGTCCTTGATATAGACCCTGCTCGGGGTATTAATCTTGGGCTCGATCGCAAAGGCCCAACTTGCCGCCAGGATTGCCAGAGTCACCGCCAGAACTGCGCACGTGCTGAGCTTTCTCACTGTGCCGGAACCTCCTCTTGTTTGACCTCGATCACATTGACCTGTCCAAGATCGCTAAGCGGTCTGTCGAAAAGATCCTTGTTGCCTATGACCAGGATGGTCAGATCCTCCGGATGAAGGTACTGCTTCGCAACCCGGTTGACATCAGCAAGGGTGGTCGCCTGGTAGGTTTTGAACTCGCGCTCCAGCGAATCCAGCGGAAGCCCCGTGATATCGTACCAGGTGAGACGATCGATCAGATTGGCGCTGGATTCATAATCGAAGACCTGGGTGTTGATGTATGAATCTCTCGCCGCCTTGACCTCAGCATCGGTCGGCCCCTGGGTTGCCATCTTCTTGATCTGATCAATCACCAGCCCCAGAGCCCGCATCGCAGCATCGGAACGGGTCTGGCACGAGGCGGTGAAAAGTCCGTAGCCCCAGGGACGGGTGCCAAAACGTGATCCCGCGCTGTAGGCCAGGCCCTCATTGCTCCTGACGTTCTGAGTGATCCAGGAGGTGAAGCTGCCGCCACCCAGGATGTGATTCATTATCTCCGCTATGGGCACGTCGGGGTTGGCATCGTTCATACCCATGTGCCCGATCCAGATATAAGCCTGGTTCACGTCCTTGTAAATGTAGTTGATCGATGGCGTAGCCTCGTACTTCATCTCGGGGACCACCGGGGTCTCCCCGCCGGGCTGCCAGCCGGCCAGGTACTTGTTGATCTCGGCCATAGCCTGCTCGCGGTCGATGTCGCCCGAGATGCCGATCACGGCGTTGTTGGGCCTCACATATTTCGAGAAGAACGCCATCACATCGTCCCGGGTGATGTTGGTGACGGTAGCCACCGTGGCCTCCCGGCCGGCCGGATTGCCCCTGTAAATGATCTTGCTGAACTCCCTTCGGCCCAGTTCCGAAGGGTCATCCGCTCTCCTTCTGATGTCCTCGATCATCGACTTCTTCTGGAGTTCGATCTGGTCCGGTGCGAAGGCCGGGTTGATTATCAGGTCAGCAAACATCTCCATCACCCGGTCCATGTCCTTGGTGAGGAAATTCGCACTTATCTGGCCCAGGTTCTGGCTCGAGAGCCCCATTCCGCCGAACATCCGTCCCATGCGAGGAGCGCTCTCGATAGAGGCGCCGAGGAACTCCAGCTCGTCATCCAGGGTATCCTTGGGGAAGCTCTTGCTGCCGCCATTCCGGATGGACCAGCTGGCTAACTCGTTCAGCCCGGTCTTGTCCTCGGGCGCATAGCCAATCTTGAACCTGATCATCACCGTGACCACCGGGATCTCGTGGTCCTCCATCAAGTATCCGTGAAGCCCGTTGGCAAAGGTCAGCGTGTCGGCCCGCGGAATCTTGAGATGCAACGGCGGGAAGTTGATCTTAGGTGCGGACGCAAACGAAGCAGTCGCAGCCAGAATGATGAAGCCCAAGGCCAAGAAGAAGGCCGCCGTCCTGAGGCTTCGAAACTTTGCGTTTACGGCCCCTCTATTTTCCACCTTGGTCCTCCTTCGGCTTCTGTCCGGACTTCTCCTGGTCCGCCTTCATCCTCTTCATCAGCTCCACCCCCATGGCCTTCCGCTCCTCCGGGCTCGCACTCTGAAACTTCTGGAAAAGCTCGTGCTGCTCGGCCTCGGGGAGGCTCCTCACGTAGTTCATCAGAGCCTTCATGTCCACCTGCTCAGGTTTTGCCGATCCTTCCTGCTTCTCCTCCACCTTGACGATGGTGGCAACGGTCCGGTTTTCGGGCGTGAGGTACTGCTTGGCAACGTAGGAGACATCCTCGGGTTTCACCTGCTTGAGTTTGTCGATGTCGTCCAAATAGGCATGCCAGTCGCCCCTTGTCACAGCGGTCAAGCCCAGGTTGAAGGCTATCCCCAAGTTGCTACCTAGAGTTCGAACCATCTGAGCATCGACCTGGTTCCTTATTCTCTGCAGCTCGCGGTCAGTCGGTGGCTGCGTCTTTATCGCTTCTATTTCCTTATAAATGGCCTGTTCGACCTCATCGGTAGTGTGGGGGTACCTGGGGGTAGCGTCAATGATCAGCAGATTGTCCAACTTCTCGCCGGGCCCGCTCGAGACCTCGGGCGGCGAAGCGGTCAGCTGGAGCTCCTCGTAGATCTTCTTGTACAACCGGGACGTGCGCCCCGAGCCGAGGATCTGGATCAGCGCGTTCACCGGGTATGAGTCCGGATGAGGGGCGGTGGGCACGTGGTAGCCGATCAGCACTCGCGGGTTCGCGGTGTGCTCAACCACCACCCGCCGTTCGCCTTTCTGGGCGGGCTCCTGGGTGACCACCGGCGGGATGGCCGGCTGCCTCGGGATGTTGCCAAAATACCTGGTCGCCAGCCGCTGGGCGTTCTTGACGTCGACATCGCCGATCAAGATGGCGACCGCATTATTGGGGGCATAGTAACGGTGGAAATAGGCCTGAAGCTCCGGGCGGTTTATGTTCTGAATGTCGCTCATCCAGCCCACCACCGGCCGCCGATAGGGACTTGCCTCGAATGCCGCGGCGGTGAGGGCGTTCCACAACTCATCCTCGGGATCGTTCTCCCCGAGTCTCCGCTCTTCGGAAACCACGTCCCGCTCTTGATAAATCTCCCTGAATATCGGATCCCTAAGCCTATCGGACTCCATTGCCATCCAGAGTTCAAGCCGGTTGGAGGGAAGGTACACGAAGTAGGCGGTCTCATCGTCGGCAGTGAATGCATTGAGCATCCGGCCACCGTTCTGGACGTAAGTGTCCCAGAACTCGTCCTTGACGATGATCTTCCGGTGCTCCTCCTGCACCTTGGCCAGCTCAAGCTGCTTGCGCTTGGTCTCGACGTACTTGTCGTAGTAATTGATGCCGCGCTCTTCGATCAGGGTCGGGTAGCGCTTGGCTTCTTCCGGCATCTGCTGCTTAGCCTCGAGGATGCCGATCACGGCCGCCATTTCCTTGATCTTGTCGCTGCCTATCTTCTGACGCTCACTTTCAGGAAGGGAAGAGGCCAGGTTGCGGACGTAGTCATCGTAGATGGCGACGCGCCAGTGGCCTATATCCCGGCGCATGTTGGCAATGCCGATGGCCAGCGCGTCCTCCTTGTCGAGGTACCGCTTCTCCTTGGCATAGCTCAGGGTCCCAATCTTGCGGGTCCCTTTGAAAAGCATGTGCTCCAAAAGGTGGGATATGCCGGTCTGGCCGTCCCACTCGTTGATGCTCCCAACGTTGAAGCCGACAGCCCCGAAGAAGACCGGAGCCACCGGCCGCTCGACGACAACGAACTGCATGCCGTTAGCGAGGGTGAAGGTCTTGACCTTGTCCTCCAGGGTCTGGGCACCGGGAGG
>DATKKY010000345.1:0-9380 GCA_035542695.1 bacterium
CCTCCTCCTGGTCCGCGGGGCCACCGCGCATGTCGGGCCGCGATCGGCCGCCTTGATTGCGGCGCCGGTCTGGGCAATCAGCGTGATTCTCGGGATAAGCTGGGTCGGCATCAATGCGGATTCCGACATGGCGGCGACGCGCTATGAGCGAATTCTCGAGTACGAAAAGGCTCACGCGTCCTACGCCTATGAGATTCTGGCGACTCACTACCAGGACCAGCAAAGACTGCCGCAGGCGATCGCCGCGATGGAGAAGGCCGTGACCTTCTCGGCGAGCCCGCGCATGTATGTTTACTTGAGCAATCTCTACAAGGCGGTAGGGCGCACGGACGATGCCCTTCGGGTGCTGCGGAAGACCGTCAGGCAATACCCTCGCCATGACGGCGCTCGCAATAACCTGGTGCTGCTGCTGGCCAACACCAGCTACTATGATGAATTGCTGGCGGTTGCCCGCGACGGCACCATCTACAATCCGGAGCGGCCGATATACCATTATTACTACGGAGCGATGTTGATTCGGGAGGGCCGCACCCAAGAGGGAATTCAGGAGCTGGTCCAATGCAAGCGCCTGGGCCCGGGGCCGGAGGTGATGGCCGAGATTGACAGGGTGCTGGGAGGGCTCGGCCCCAAGGACGGCAAGTGATGACAAGGGCTTCGGCGGGTGGTGGCCGATCGCGGCCGTATCTTGACCAGATCAATAAGGGCCCCGCAACCTCCGGCGTGCTCGCTCACTTTTGAACCCAGGGGCGCCGTACGCTCGTTTTAGTCTAGTTCAATTAGGTGCCAAGTCACGCCTTGTGCAGGGCCCATATGTTTAGACGAGCCCCGGGCGGGGGGGATCCTCGGAAAATGAAGAGGGAGACCGCTCAAATCAGACGTTTCAGATCCAGACCTTGAGCTTCTCCTGGGGGCGTCGCTCAGGAACATAGACGCGAAGTATCTTCCCCTCGTTCCAGTCCCTGGACACATAGAGGTTGCAGTAGCAGCTTCCGTATTCTTTGACGTCAGGCTCCCGGTAAACGCACGGGCACGTGATATCGCGGTCCCACTCGCGATCGCCCGAAGCGAGCCGGCAGGGGCAGCACATATAGCCGTAGCGCTGCTTGTTGGCCAGCAGCCCCTCGAGCAGATCGAAAACGCGCTCCTGGTCCTTGTTAAAGTAGTAGCCCTTAGGCTCCTGGGCCTTCTTGAGCATGTCGTGGAGTTCCTGGACGGTCATCTGGATCGCTTCCTCTCAGCTGGGCTAGATGCCCAGGGCCTTCCTTATCTCGGTTTCCTGGAAACCGACGATCACATCTCGCCCGATCAGGATAGTCGGAAACGAGAATCTGGGGTTGTACTTCTTGACTTCGTCAAGCACCGTCCCCTGCTCGGCACCGCTCAAGAGGTCGACGTCGGTGTAGTCGAAGTCGATGTTGTTGTCCTTCATGAACTTCTTGGTCGCCTTGCAATGGCTGCATGTGCTAAGCGTGAACATCTTGACCGGCTTCTGACCTTTCATGACGCCTTCTCCCTTCCGGCCCGCCTTCGGCCTAGTATCTGCCGTCCATGAAAAACTCGGGGACGTCGAACCAAAATCCCGATCCATTGACGCTATCAATCTCAGCCTGAATCAGGTCATAGTGATTCTGTTCCTCGGCCAGGATGCGTTTGAAGATCTCCCGCGCCTCGCTGGCCTCGGCCTCGGTTGCTGCTTTCTCGAAGAAGCTGATCGCCTTGCGCTCAAGCTCGAGGGCCTTCCTAAGGTAGTCGAGCTCTACCGAGAGATCACCAGCCTTGAACTGCTTCGCGGCGTCATCGAAGTAAGGAACGCGCTTGGCTGGTTCTGCCGTAGGCATCGCCTTTTTCCAGTCGGTGCCCTGAGTAAGAGCGGTGAAGATCTTCTCGAAGACCTGAAGGTGCACCAGCTCTTCGGAGGCTAACCGGGTGAAGACCTTGCGGCCGGCCTCATTCTTGACCTGGCGGGCTGCATCGGTGAAAAAGCGATGCCCCGACTTCTCCATTTCGATCGCTGTCTTCATTGCCTGTGCCGATCTCGTGTCGGTCATTGTCAGGATCTCCTCCACGTGGTGCGTCCGGTGCCGAATCGTGAATGCCTGTCTGCAATATACACCAGGCTCTGCATGCAATCCAGCCGATATTGAATAGACCTTCTCGGTTTGATGCTGGCCAGCCGGCTACGGTTTCACTTTGGTCATGGCTTGCGGCTCCCGGGCGCGGCCCGCGGGGCTCCTGCCCTGGCCTGAGTGGCGTCTGCATTGGTTGACGCCAGAAGGTCATGCTGGTATCCTTGCGCGGGCCAGGGCTGTGACCGATCGGATCTGATAAGGAGGTGCCTGATGACAGGCGGTAGGGCGTGGAGTTCAAGAGCACAGACAGTGATTGGGGTTGTGGCGGTTGTGGTCATACTTCTTGCAAGCGGGGCCTCGGCGGGGATTCCCAGGGAGATTGCCTACCAGGGACGGCTGACCGACACCGGTGGCACGCCTCTCGCCGGAGACCACAGCGTCACCTTCAGTTTGCATAGCGCCGAGTCAGGAGGGAACCTGCTCTGGTCCGAGGCCAAGACCGTGACAGCGGACTCTGACGGCGTCTTCACAACCATCTTGGGCAGCATGACGCCAATCGAGATTTCGTTTGCGGAACCCAGGTGGCTGGCGATCACCGTGGATGGCCATCCGCTCTCGCCTCGGCGGGAGATCGTGAGCGTGGCGAGCGCCTTCAATGCGCTCGATGCCGATAGCCTAGGCGGGGCGGCCGCGAGTTCGTACTCGCTCACGGGCCATTCGCACTCCTTCCTTGATGCGCCGGGCGGCAGCCCGGGGCAGGTCCTCATCGCCGACGCCAATGCCAACGTGGGCATCGGCACCCAGACGCCGGCCTACAGGCTTCACGTTGAGACTTCGGCCTCCAGCTCGGGCACCAGAGCCATCTATGGGCTGGCTTCCCACGCGGGCACAGGGAGGCAGCTCTGCGGCGTTTACGGGGAGACCAGGAGCACCGACGTTGACAACCCGGGCTCCGGGGTGTTCGGTTGGGCGAATGCTCAGACGGGGAGGGGGGAAGGCGTTACCGGGGAGAGCGCGGCGGAGACCGGCACGGGTGTCTATGGGTGGGCCTATCATACCTCAGGGATCAACTACGGCGTCTATGCCAAGACCAGCAGCTCCAACGGGTTCGCAGGGTACTTTGTGGGGAGCAAGAATTTCTTCGACGGCAAGATCGGCATAGGCTCGCAGTATCCGACAGCCAGGCTGGATATTTACGGCACTACAGGCTACAACCAGGTTAGGATGGAAACTTCGTTTACTCCTACGGGCACTGCGGACGCCCGCGGGAGTACTGGGGATGTCGCCTGGGACGACAGCTACATATACATAAAGACCTCGGGCGGGTGGAAGCGAGCGGCCTTGAGCACTTGGTAAGTGATCGCAAGTCTGCTGGTCACGGAAAGAGACCTGTGATAGAGTCCTTCGTAGGAGGAGGTCCTAGATGAGACGTCCAGGCGGTCCGTTACAAGAGCGGCTTCTTGGCTGCCTTGCCTGCCTGTTTGTGGCTTGTGTGGTGGGAGGCGCAGCATCGCTTGCCGGTGCCGCTCCGTCCGGGGCGGCTGCGCCTGCCGTTCCGGCGATTGCGACCGACGTGGTAAGTGCCGGCGGAGGCACCAGCACGTCCGTTGCGCCCGCGGCCATCAAACTGAGCGACACCTTTGGACAGGGGCCGATCGGGCCCGAGGCTACAGGCACGACAGTGAGGCTCTTGGATGGTTTCTGGGCCACGGTGAGCGCTGTAGGGCAAGCCGCGCGCGACACGACTCCTCCTGCTGCGGCGAACCCGTTTGAAGCCGTGGCGGGCGATACCACCATCACGCTTTCCTGGACAAACCCATCGGACACCGATTTCGCCGGTACGCTGGTCATTTACAAGACTACCGGCTATCCGACCGGCCCAACTGATGGGACGCCGGTTCCGAACGGCGGCGGAGGCAGATTCTATAACTCGCCGGGGTCGGTGGGCGGTTTCGTGCATACCCACCTTGTGAATGGCTTGACCTACTACTACTGCGCGTACGCCTTTGACGCTGTCAGCAATTATGCTATTGGAGCGGACGCCGCCGCGACGCCACTGGATACGATACCGCCGACTGCTGTCACGGCTTTCACGGCGACGGCCGGAGATACCACGGTTGTGCTGCGGTGGACCAACCCGGCGGACCCGGACTTTGACCACGTGCTCATAAGGTTCGATACTCATCAAGCGCCGACCAGCGTAACCCAGGGGAGCCCAGTTCCCAACGGCAACAACGGCACCTTCCCGAACGCCCCGGCCAGTGTGGACAGCTTCATCCACACGCATCTCACCAACGGCGTGACTTACTACTACTCAATCTGGTGCGCCGACGAGGTTCCTAATTACTCCGGCTATTGGGACGCGAATGCGACGCCGCGAGACACCATTCCGCCTGCACTTGTGGACTACTTCACGGCGACAGCGGGGGAGAAGCAGGTGACCCTCAAGTGGAAGAACCCGCCCGATGCCGATCTCAAGGAAGTATCCATACGGTACTCCACGGTGTCCACTCCTCAGACCCCAACCCAGGGAAGCCCGGTAGAGAACGGGGCGAACGGCATCTTTACGGCGGTTCCTGCAGCGGTGGACAGTTTCGTGCACACCCACTTGGTTCCTGATGTGGCTTATTACTACAGCATCATCACTCTCGACGAGGCCGGCAACTACCTGAGCTACACGCCAGCGTTTGCGATGCCCTATGACAACACTCCTCCGGTGGTGACGGTCTCGGTGTTCCAGAACCCGTATATCACCAATCATCTGGACATCCAGTTGGTCGCCTCCGAGGCGGTTTTCGACTCCAGCGTGGTCTTGATGGTGGGCGCGACCGAGCTACCAGTAGAGCAGAGCGACTCCGAACGATACGTATGGCGCGCTGACTATGACATCTGCTGCACGGACACGCTCACGATCACCGGATGTGCGAGGAACATCAGTAACCTCTATGGCTGCAGTGACCCGCACGAGTTCTCGGCAGCGCTGGTGTTGGCTGCCTCGGGCGGCATCGCGCAGAGCAGCGATGGGCAGTTTGGGCTCAAGGCGGACGGGGGTGCCGTAGCGCGTGATGCCTATCTCCTGGTCTCCGAATCACCGGGGGCTCTGCCTGGGGCGCTGCCGGTATTCAGCGTGTCTCCCCCCGCGCTCGCGCTCAGCGGCTTTGTGGAGATCGGAATAGCCTATCCGGACACAACGACTATGCCTGGCCATTTCTGGGTCGCGCGATTCGACGGGGACCACGGGACACCGATCGATTCATACCTAGACAGGGGGCAGGGCAAGGTGCTCGCCTACGTCCGCGAGCTGGGCTCCTACGGGCTGGTGTGGCGTCCGGATGCGACCACGCCGGTCTATGGCGAGGGCGCCTTCCGAGTAATGCAGAACGTTCCCAATCCCTTCGTCGGCTCCACCACCATAGCGTTCGAGGCTGCGGCCCGCGGACGCGTCACGATTGATATCCTCGGAGTCGATGGCAGGGCCGTGAGGACCTTGTTCGATGATGCCGTGACCCCGGGCAAGCACTCGATCGATTGGAACGGGTGCGATAACGCCGGCAGGCCGGTCGCTAGCGGCGTTTACTGGTGCAAGGCAAGGTTCGGGTCCGAAACTGTAACCCACAAGATGATTCACATGCGCTAGGGGGAAACCATGGTACCGGGGATCGTACTCAAAGGTTGCGCGGCCGGCTTGGTGTGTTCGCTGGCGCTGATTGTCGGGTGCGGTGGCGGGGGTGGCGGGGGCGGCGGCCCCGATGCTGCAGCCTTGACTGCCGAGGGCTGGACCCACTACGAGCGTGGGGAGTACACGCAGGCGATAGGCAGGTTTGATGCGGCGGTAAGCGCCGATCCGACGTATGCGGATGCTTATAATGGCTTGGGCTGGTCTTACGGCAAGCTGGATTCACTGGCCAGGGCTCTTGCTAATTTCGCGCTGGCGATCTCGAACGGCGCGACCAGTGCCGAGCCCTATGCGGGAGAAGCTCCGGTCTATCGAGACCTGGACCCGCCTCAGTTTCAGAATGCAATCACGGCTGCCACGGCCGCGCTGGCGAGAGATGCCAGCTTCGCCTTTGCTCACCATCAGAGCTTCGACTGGCAAGATCTGCATGTCATAATGGCGCAGTGCTACTTTGAACTTCAAGACTACACTCACGCGCTTGTGGAGGTCACTATTCTCGATCCAACCAACACGCTAGACCCAGACTCGGACGGGTTCGTCAGCGACCTGGCCAGTGCGATCGAGGATCTCCAGCAGGACTTCGGCGAGTGACGGGGACCGCCTGCGGGGTGTGCGTGCCCGCATGGTGCCGCGCGTGACTGCCTGCCTGATTGAAAGAGCTTGCGAGCCGCCGGAAGTCATCTGTACCATGCACTCACTGAGAAGTGCAATCAAAGGAGGTCAATCAAGATGCGCTGTTTGGCTATGCTCTCGCTCCTCGTGCTGTTTGCAGGCTCGGCCGGCGCTATATCGATAACCGACTACGAGGTTCCCGTAAGTACCGCCACAAGCGCCTTCGGCGGTTTTCAGTATAACTACGCTTCGGATGTCAATGGGATCAAGACCGCCGACAACGGCAACATTTCAGCCAGCCTCAACCAGTTCTATTCATCCCTGCCGCTGGGCTACAGGCTCGGTTTTAGCGGGATCCTGAACCGCGATGGACTAGTCGATCCTGGCCAGGACGAGTGGACCTATAACTCCAGCGCCTTTGCGCAGGGCGACAAGTACTTGAGCGAAGAGAGCAACGTGTTCGGCCTCGGCAGGCTTGACGGTACCGCCGGCAGCGACTATGACCGCCCGGGCTTCACGCTGACCCTTGGCATGGGCTATGGCCGGTTCATCAACGCTACTCCGCTTGCGAGAGCTCTCCGGGCGCAGGAGGAATTGCTGAAGGAAGGGATCCTGCTGAGCCAGATACCTGACAATGTGATGCTGGATGTTGCGAAAATGATGGCCCCGGAGGTGATCGCGAAGTACCAGCAGGAATTCGATCAATGGGAGCGCCACTACTACGGGGACCTCGAGAAGGAGTTCCAGCGAAGCGGTAAGCTGCGTGACAACGAGCTGGGTGGAGTCGGCGCGCTCGTGATCCGAGACGTGCTGAGCGAATTCATAAGCGACCGGTACTACGGTTACGAGCTCTCTGGCGGCGTCGGCTATGACCTGCAGACGCCCTATAAGCACGTTGATAGGACAGCTTTCGCGGAGGCCAACGCCAACTTCGCCTATCCCATCAGCCTCAGAAGCCAGTTCGTTGAATTCCTTCGGGTGAAGAGCCCGCTTACGGACAACAAGTTTGGCAAGGAAGTCCACCTGAGTTTCACGCCCTCGTACTCCTATGAGCTTAGCAACACCCTGGACTTCGTGACCACATACATTCTCACCGGTGACAAGCTCGCCCACAGCGATGCCGGATGGATGTTCAATCACCAGGTGAAGGTGACGCTGTCATACTACATCGTGAACCGGGTCACCTTTAGCAACGCGCTCACGCTGTCCAAACCGGATGGGGCCAAGAAGACGGCTACAGCCTTCTCCAGCGGGCTCACCTACAGGTTCAGATAGGAGAGCCCTGGTCGGACCCGTGAGCTTGGTCGGCCAGCGGACTGCGGTGCCAGGCTAATCCCGCCGAAGCCCTAAGGCAAGTAGCTGACCTCCAGATAGGGAATGTAGTCTCCCTGCTGGACCACCTTGCGGCTCTCAACTTTGCCGACGTCGATGGGCGCTGCTGCCAGCTGATATTTCATGCTCGGCCAGTAGCTTACTTCCGTCTTCACGGTGTAAGTGCCGGGCTTAACAGTCTTGCCGCTCGCATCCTTCAGATCCCACACGTAAGTGTAGTGCCCCACGTCAATGCTTGCCCCGGTTACGGCGTCGGCATCGCTGAACTTGGAGATCTTCGCGTATTCAGGAAGCACGACCTGCGCGTCCTTGGCGTTGCCGCTGAACCCCGAAACGTAGATGGTCTTAAGGAAGGTGCCCTTGGAGTCCTCAATCCAAACAGCCGTCTGGGGAGCCAACTCATCGCGGAACCCGAGCAGGAAATCCACGGTCACGATCGGCCCAGCATATTTGGAGCGGTCGAAGTGCTCAAGGCGCGGCCGCATGCTGTCCAGCACCATTCTCACGGCCGACTGGTCCTGATTGTCGGTCACGATCTGGGTCCAGAAGCTCATGCCCTTCTTCTGATACCCGAAGCCAAGCCAGTACCTGGCCTGGGCCTTCATCGGGGCCGGCGAATTGCTGGCCGACACCATCTCCAGATCCGCAATTCCCTCCTCGAGTTTGTTGGCGAAGAAGGGGAACTGGACCGCCATTATGCCGCGGGCAAGCCGGGCATCAAGATCATCGGGAGCAAGCTTGACCGCCTTGTCCATGTAGCCCATCGACTCGAAGACCAGATTGGTGCGAATTGTAGTATCCTCGCTTATGCGTTTGTCGTAGCCCCGGTCGGCTTGGGCCATCGCGGTTCCGAGCAGCCTGAAGGCCTTCGCGTTGGTGGAATCGATGCTGGTTGCCTGCTTAAGCAGCTTGACCGCTTCATCGTACTTGGAGGCATTCATCGCGGCCTGCGCCTGATCGACAAGCCCGGCAACCCCAGCGGTCTCGCCAGGCATCGATGCTGGCTGGCTCGGCTTTGCCCCTACGCTCTCGGAACCTCCGGCATTCTGGGGTGGTGGCGTCGCCGCCGATGTGAGACCCGCAATCTTGGTCGCTGCTGCCTTGGCAGTATCCGAATCTGGAGCCAGCTCGATCACCTGGCGCCAAGCGGCCTCGGCCTTCTGGGAGTCGCCCTGTTTCTGATAACCATCTCCGAGAAGATCGTAGGTGGCGGCGAGAGTCTGCTTGGACACTGCTGCGGGAAAGTCGCCGTTGAGCACGGTCACCATCTCAAGATCTCTGACAGCTCCATCCAGCCTTCCCATGAACGCCGGCACCTTGACCCCCATCAGACCCCGGTAGAAGCGCGCATTCACGTTCAGGGAATCTATGGTGACCGCCTTGTCTAGCAAAGCAAAGGACTCATTGGCAAGTTGGCCTGCTTCCATGACATTCTGCGTTGCGCCGGCCTGCATACCCTTGTAAAGCCCCATCAAGGCCAGAACATTCGGATTGTCAGGGTACTCCTTGGAGGCAGCGTCCAGGGTAGCGACTGCCTGAGTGAGATTGCCACTCTGCTGCAGCTTGGCTGCTTCACTCAAGTAGCTGTCGAGAGGCTTGGCCAGTGTGCAGGTCGCTAGCGCCAGAGCGCATACCACGATACCGAGAATGCGCAGACTCAGCATAACTTCCTCCTATGTGTTTTCGGCTCC
>DATKKY010000346.1:0-6916 GCA_035542695.1 bacterium
TGCCGATCCGGCAGAAGGTGCATTTGCCGCAGGATTCGTTCTGAGTGAAGTCGAGGAAGAACCTAGCGATCTCTACCATACAGGTGGTGTCATCAAGCACCACCATTCCCCCGGAGCCCATGATGGCTCCAGTCGCGGGTATGGATTCGAAATCCACCGGCGTCGCGTCCAGCTCGGCGGGTATGCAGCCGCCCGAAGGGCCACCCATCTGCACGGCCTTGAATTTCCGGCCGCCCTTGATGCCGCCACCGATCTTGAAGACCAAATCGTGGATGGTGGTGCCCATGGGAACCTCAGCCAGACCTCCCCGAGCGACCTTGCCAGCCAGCGCAAACACCTTGGTGCCCTTGCTCTTCTCGGTGCCGAAAGCCGCGTAGGCCTTGGCGCCGCGCGTGATGATCCAGGGAACGTTAGCGTAGGTCTCGACATTGTTATTGTTGGTGGGCTTGGCCCAGAGCCCCTTCTCAGCGGGGAAGGGCGGTCTCAGCCGCGGCATGCCCCGCTTGCCTTCGATGGAAGCAAAGAGCGCGGTCTCCTCGCCGCAGACAAAGGCGCCCGCCCCCTGCTTGATCTTGATGTCGAAATCGAAACCCGAGCCCAGGATGTTCTTGCCCAGGTAACCCCGTTCGCGGGCAGCATCAAGGGCAATCACCAGCCGCTTTATGGCCAGCGGATACTCGGCGCGGCAATAGATGTAACCCGAAGATGCCCCTATCGCCTTGGCGCAAATGATCATGCCCTCAAGCACGGAGTGAGGATCGCCTTCCAGGACCGAGCGGTCCATGAAAGCTCCGGGGTCGCCCTCATCGGCATTGCAGACGATGTACTTGACGTCGCTCCGCTGCTTGGCAGCGAAGGACCACTTGATCCCCGTCGGGAAACCGGCGCCGCCCCGGCCACGCAAGCCGGAATCGGTGATCTCTTTGATGATCCCCTCGGGCGTCATCTCGGAGAGGGCCTTGCGGAGCGCCACGTAGCCACCCTGGGCTTCGTACTCTTCGATCGATTCAGGATTGATGGTGCCGCAATTCCTTAGGACTATGCGTTCTTGGAGCTTGAAGAAGTCAGTCTCGGGTCCGCTCTGGCTGCCGTCGGCCGCGATCTTGAGCGCCACGTGGTCCTCGAGCACCTTGCCCCCCAGAACGTGCTCGGCATAGATCCGCTCGGCGAGCTCGGGCGTCACCCCGCCGTAGATGGTGCGTTGGCCGTCTTCGCGGATCTCGAGGAGGGGCTCACGATAGCACATGCCGATGCAGCTCGTTGAAGAGAGCTCGCAGGCTCGTGGCTCGGAGGCAATAATGCCCTTGAGTCTGTCATATACCTGCTGAGCGCCCGCAGAGAGGCCGCAGGTTCCCATGCCGACAACCGCCTGTTTCATCTATTCGCTCCCGAACCCGCCGAGGACGAGGCTGAGCTGGCAGCCTGGGGACCCTCTTCCCGCCGCCGGTACTCCCGCAGCACTCTGCGCGCCGCGGTGGGCGTGAGCCTGCCGTGAGTGTCTTCGTTCACCATCATCACTGGTGCGAGCGAACAACACCCGATGCAGGCCACCGTATTCAAGGTGAAGAGCCCATCCTCAGTCGTATCCCCGACTTCGATACCCAGCTCGTCTTCGATAGCTTCCACGATCAGCTTGGAGCCGGACACGTGGCACGCCGTGCCGGCGCAGGCCCGGACCAGGTACTTGCCCCGTGGCTGCAACCGGAACTGGCCGTAGAAGGTGATTACGCCGTAAACGTCCGACTCGGGAATGCCGGTGACCGCCGAGATATAGGCGATCGCGCGCCGCGGGATATAGCCGAAGTGATCCTGGGCAGACTGCAAGAGGGGAATCAACTCCCCCGGAGCTCCATCGTACCGCCACAGGCGGTACCTGAAGTCCTCATCTTCATGTCGGCGAGCCACGTTGACTCTCCTTCGACGCGCCGGGCCAGCCGGCCCTTGCGAACTAGGGATTGCTAGAGAGGTGGGCGGCCTGCCGCGGGCAGGCGCGACCCCGAGATTACACAGTCAGCGTGTGCTATCTATGTTCGGTCAGGCGATCAATCGTCCATCAGCTTGATCACCGTCGCCTCACGTACCCTCAAGACCCCGTCTATCTGACTGAGCTTCTCCAGGACCTTGGACTTCCTCCCCATCCCCTCGCCCGTTATCATCCCCACTAGTTTCTTGCCGTCCTCAATCACGTCGCAGAAAATCACTTCATCGACGAAGAAGACGGTCGTGAATATCTGCTGGATGGCATTCTTATCAATATCAACAATCACATAGCTTGTGGTGCCTGGCTGGCGGGACCGCTGCTCCTGGCTACTGGTCTTGATGGTCTGCCCATAGAGCTTGATGAACTCGTTGACGTCCCGGTCCAGCTTGGGCCGCGCCACTCCCAGGCTCGAGGCGACCTCGACACCGGGAATTGCGGCGATCCGTCCGAAGAGGGTCTTGATCTCCTCAGGGGACGAGCCCTGCGCCAGGATGATGATATCGAAGTCACCCCGGACAGCCTCGCACCGCTGGACCCCCTCCATCTTGTGAATCTGATTGAAGATCTCCATGCTGCGGGCCGGATCGGTTATCCGCACGGTCAGATAGGCGCTGACCGACTCGCGGGCTGCCGGCTCGGCCGGCGCGGCCGCCACGGCCTGCTTGCGCGTTGACCCTGGGGAAAGCTGCTCGAGCGCTTGGACCAGATCGGGAATCTCGAAAGGCTTATCCAGATAGCCGGTGTTGACCTCCGAAAGTGCTTTGAGCCTCAGAGCCTCATCGCCGAAGCCCGTAATCACGAGCACGGGAAGATCGGGATACTGGATCTTGATTACCTTGAGAATCTTGAGCCCGTCGATGTCGGGCATGAAGATGTCCGTGATCAGGTAGTCGTAAGCGATTCCCTTCTCACGGGCGCCGTTGAGCTCATGGATGGCCGAGATGCCGTCGGGGCAGGCCACGGCGCTGTAGCCTTCCTGGGTCAGCCCTATGGTTAGATTGCGTCTGATCTCAGCCTCGTCGTCAATTATGAGGACCCGCCCCTTCAAAGCTACCCTCCTATCAGGCAGTGACCATAATATATGGGGTAAGCTTTGCAGTTACCCCATCGTGATTGGCTTTCACCTCCACTATCATCTTAGGATACGGCTCAGGCGGGGGCTTGTCAAGGGCACGATGGCCTATCCTCGTCGAGCGATCGGGTTGTCGAATCAAGCAGATTAAAGGGGCGACGGACTCACCGGTCTTAGGCCGGCCTATCCATCGCCCCTGGTACTTCTAGCTCGGGTTATCGCCGCCTGCCTGACCGCCCAGGCAACCAGCGAAGCAATCCTACCTGTAAAGCGCCTTGATCGCACCCCACCTCGACGACTCACGAGAACTCGGGGTAGTCGTTGCCGACAACTTGAGATAGAACTGGGCCTTGTTGGGGGAACTGAATCCTCTAGCCTCGCCGGGGCACTCGAAGCTGCCGTTGCCGTTGGCATCGCGCCAGTAAACGGTGGCATCGTTGGTCCCGACGGTAGGCCCGCCGTTGGCGAACATCACGAAGGCGCCCGTGGATGGCGTTAGCGGCGAGAGCGAGCTGAAGAACCGCAGCTCGACGCACCAGTTGTCATCCGGGAAGGTGATGGGAGTTGTGAGTTCGATCGGGTTCGAAATCCACCCGCCTACTGCCATAACCCCGAAGTCCACCGCGAAACCGCCCAGCCATGTCATGTTGCAAACTGGACCCCCGGGGACGACCGTGTCCCAGAAGTCCACGGCAACGTAAAGCTGGCCCGCGGTCTGCTGTCTCCATGCCAGTTGCACACAGGCCAGGCAAACCGGTGCCGTGCCGGCGGGGAAGTTGCCGTCGTCCAGCACGTTCCAGCCGGGAGCTGAGGTCGAGTAGAAGTAGGTGGTCGTGCTGTTGTCATAGATCACGTTGCCGCAAGCCAAGCTACCGCCATTCTTGATCAAGACCGGTGACCCCTGCAGCACCTCCGCGGGGTCTATCTCCGTTGCCATCGCCGCGCTCGCCAAGGCAAGGCATATGACACTGGCGAGAATGAGGCTATACCACTTGCTCACGATAGGACACCTCCTGCGCTTGACTAGATTTTCACCCTCGCGACCCTGTTCCGGGTGCCGGATGCCCTATCAGGCGGTGGATAGGGCTATCCATGTCAAGGCGTGCGTTGGGTTCCTCGGTACGGAACTCGGCTCCGGGTCGCACTGCAATCCCTAACAGCTCTATGCAGTTGCTTCTACTTGTGTCTGTCATGGTACCACGGGGAGGGGAATCGGGTCAAGCTTTCATTGGGTGACCGAGAGCGTGCGGAGCAGCGAGATAGGAGAAGGGCTCCCCTTTGGAGGGAGCCCCATATTGGCCGATACTCAGCTGCCGGCCGGCCTGGCTGCCAGCTAGCTGGCGCTGGCCAGCACTTCCACGGCATAGACCGGCAACTGCTGCCGCAAGAGTTCGTGCAGCTTGACATCTGCCGGTTTGGTGCGTGCCAGGGCCTGCAGGCCCTGCACCAGCTCCTCATAGGTCAGGCCGTTCACCAGAGTCTGCCAGAGTTCCTTGCCCTCTTTGGGACCCAGCTTCTGGGCAAGGTCCGGCGGCAACAGCTTCGTGCCTCCGTTGGCAGCGATCGCCTTGGCCATGGTTTCCTTCATCTGGGCACGTATCCCACTCCAAAGATCCCTGCCCTCGACGGCGGCAGCGACCCTGGCCAGGGCCAGCGACAGGGACAGAATCGCATTCATCCCTAGCGTGCCCTTGCGCTGCATCACCGCAATCCGCGAAGCCCGCTCAGAGGCAGCCGCGGCATCCAAGAGACCGATGTCCTGGGTCGCTTTGAGCTCAGCTTCCAGGAGGATCCGGTCGATCGCGGCAATGCTCTCCAACTCGGTCACTTTCTTTCCTACGAACAGCTTGGCCAAAACACCTTCGGCATTGTCCACGGCGTTGAGGCAACCTTTGCCTTCGTAACGCTTGGCCCGTGTCCACGCCTTGGAAAGCTCGGCGTCGTTCTTGGCCGCGATCGACTCATCGTCTGCCGTCTTGGCAAACCGGTAAGTGCCATCGTCGGTCCGTCTGAAGAGATCGGGGTAGGTCTTAGTGAGCCTCGATGGCATGATCATGCTGTCCACGAGATGAATGGCTTCACCTGTCCCCGCAGACGTGCCTAGCGGAGTTGATCCGGTGAAGGTCAGGATCTTCCTGAGGCGCTTGTCCCCCGAGATACCGGCCGTCACCTTGACGCCCACAGTCGGGATGCCGGCGTTGGTAGCCTCCTCGTAGGCGGTGATGGTGGTTATGGTAAGCTGCTTCACAAAGTCATCGAATTCGCTCTCGGCGACATCGGCAATCTTGACGCCCTTCTCCCGGGCCAACTTCTCGCGCACCAAGTCCTTCATCAGTTTGATGATCGAGCCGTACTTGACAAGTCGCTCGGTGTTGGCGCCGCCCCCCGCCTTGAGTCCCATCGCCTCGGCCGCCACGGCAATCTGGGCTTCCATATCGTCGTTGGGACTCTTGGAACGATGGGAAACCACAAGCTCCATACCGTGACCAAGCCCGGTCAGCATGGCCAGGATGGTCTCGGAAAGCGTGCCGATCTGGTTGGCCTTGATCAGGACCGTATTGATCAGCCCCAAGTCGATGCACTTTTCGATCGTAGCATCGTTGGTAGTGACCAGGTCATCGCCGATTATGAAGAGCCGGTCTCCGAGCTTGGTCTGGATCAGCTTCCAACCCTCGTAATCATTCTCAGCAAAGCCGTCTTCAATGGAAACGATCGGGACACCCTGGGCGAGAGTCTTTTCGTACAAGTCCAGAAGATCGTTGCGCGTCATGATCACTTCTTCATCGGTGTAGCGCCAGAATCTGTAGGACCCTACTTCCCACTTCTCCCGTGCTTCAGGAGTGTCTCCGTACTTGGCGACGTTGTAAGCGTCCTGTAACTGGGAAGGAGCGGGGTCCAGGGCTACCGCCACGTGGACACCAGGTTCATAGCCCAGAGATTCAATCGTCTGCTTCATCAGGCGCCACATCTTCTGCTCGGGCACAATGTCACCCGGGTCCTTGGTGATGAATGTCGCAAGGCCACCTTCGAGCCCGATACCCATCACACGGCAACCCGGAGTGCGCTCGATGATCTCCTTCAGTTTGTATTGCAGCTCCACGGTCATGCGCTGAGCTTCTTCGTAGTTCTCGGCCGAGAGCGGTATGAACATGCCTTCCTGCATGCTGATGTTGGATTCCGGATATTCCCTCTCAGTGTGAGCGCCGCCCATCGCACAGTTGCGGTATCCCCAGGGAGCGCGAATCTTGATGCTATCGGTAGTCAATTCCTGGAGCCGGGTGGTGACCATATGCTGCTTGACTTTGGCAACTCGGTCAATCCAGCGGCCCTCGGTCACCTCCGCCTTGGCGACCGGCGCCGCCGGCTTGAGGCTCTGCTTGAACTTGCGGTATTCGCCCGCATCCGCCAGGCTGAAATCCAAGAGCCCCACCACCGACACCCCAAGGAACACTCTACCAATGTAGAGCAGCGCGATGGTGCGGGTGGTGTACCCGAGCACAAGCAGCACAGCCGCAAATGGCACCGAGAACCAGAAGAGGTTCCGGCTGGCACGCGGGCCGGCGGCCTTGACGGCCAGGTTGTAGGGCGAATCCACGCTGTAGGTCAGTCCGAACTTGTTGATGCCCGAGAACTTGCCGGCAGGAATCTTGATCAGCATCTCGAGGTTCCAGAAGAAGCGCTGCACGGGCCCCTGCTTGGCACGCCGCTGGGCATCCGCCAGGAACTTGTCGTTGAGGGTGATCTGGCGCACCGCTTCGAGATAGTGGCCGCGCTCGTGCCAGCCGACCGCGATATAGAAGGTGGCGAAGGCGTAGGCGAGGCCGGTCACGACCTCGACGGCGAATGACCGCGGCAGGATGGGA
>DATKKY010000347.1:0-5754 GCA_035542695.1 bacterium
ACAATGTGACTGCCTGGGTCACTGGGCTCAAGCTCCATGACATCAATTGCGGGCTCAAGGCCTATCGGAGGGCCGTAACGGACGAGCTCAAGGTTTACGGTGAGCTGCATCGCTTCCTGCCGGTGTTCGCCTACAAGGAGAGCTTCCGCGTGGGCGAGATACAGGTGACCCATCACGCTCGGAAGTTCGGCAAGACCAAGTATGGTCTCCGAAGGTTTCTGAACGGTTTTCTCGATCTCCTGACGGTGATAATGGTGACGGGCTACACTCGCAGCCCGCTGCACTTCTTCGGGACAATAGGCGCGGTCCTCTCGTCCGCCGGTTTTCTGATAAACTGCTTCCTGCTCTACCTCAAGGCCCGCTACCACAATATCCAGGGCCGCACGCCGCTCCTGATGCTAGGCGTGTTGCTTATGATTCTGGGTTTCCAGCTGGTTTCCACGGGGCTACTGGCTGAGCTGATAACCCGGGCAGGCCACAAGGGCAGAAAGGAATACAGCCTCAAGGCCAGGCTTTCTCATGGTGAAACAGAAAAAGCGAGGGACGCCCGCACCGACTAAGGTGGCGGATCGAGAGGCCTCGTGCGGGCGCAGACTAGCGGCAATCCTGCTGGGCCTGTGCGCCGTGGCTACCATAATTGGAGTGGCCTCCTTCGATCGGCTGCCTTCGGTGATCGGAGACAATGCAGAGTTTGCGATTCTGGCCAAGTCGATTGCCACCGGCCATGGCATGCGCTACCTGAACCACCCCGATCTCTTGGCATCGACCAAGTACCCCCCGGGCTTTCCGCTGATGCTCGCGATGTGGATACCGCTCTTCGGTAGCTCCATGTTCATGATGAAGATCGTGGTGCTCGTGTGTTACGTGCTGATGGTGCCGGCAGCCTTCCTCTTCGGCAGACGCCTGGTCAGCGAGGACCTGAGCCTGGTCGCCGCCCTGATGGTGGCGACGTCCGCATCAATCCTGCCTTACTCCCACGAGGTTCTCTCCGATGTGCCGTATGCACTGTTTGGGCTTGTGACTCTGGTCCTAGTGTCGCGCCCCGGAGCTAGACGGACTGAACTGTGGGTAGGTCTGGCTGTCTGCCTGTGGGCATATGTGGTCAGATCGGCAGGCGTGAGCCTTGTTCTCGCCGTTGCCCTGTACCTGTTTCTCAGGGCTCGCCGCCGCGAAGCTTACGTGCTTCTGGGCGCCTTCGCGGTCTTCACGGCACTGTGGGCTCTGCGCAATCACGCGGTGGGGGGTGAGGGCAGTCGCTACGTGGGGGTGCTTCTGGACAAGAACCCTTATAATCCCGATCTTGGGCGGGTGGGAATGATAGATATGGTGAAGCGGATCGGGTTCAACTTCGGAGCTTACATGGGAGGCCTCTTGCCTCTCTCGTTTCTGCCGACACTCCTGGGCCCGATCAGTGACAGCGCGTCACGAGCGGCAGTCTCAATAGTGATCTTGGCTCTGGCCGTTCTCGGCGGATACTCCCTTAGAAGGAAAGGTCTCCTCGCGAATCTGTACATAGTGGCCTACATGGTGGTCTATTTGCTCTGGCCCCAGGTGTGGCGGACGGAGCGCTTCATGCTGGCGATAGCGCCGATCGTGGCGGTGTATCTGGTGGCCGGCATCGATAGCCTAGCCAACTACCTGGGCTGGCGGAGAACTTGGGCACTGGTGATCTGTGCGGCTATCGCTGCCACCAATCTCTATACCCTGTCGCAGTATGCGACGCGCCCCAGGGGTTATCCAGCTAACTGGCGCAACTACTTCGCGACGGCGGAGTGGGCCAAGACAAATACGAGCCCCGACGCAGTCTTCTTGTGCCGGAGTACCTATCTTTTCTACATGGTCAGTGGACGAAGGACCATTCAGTATCCGTTCACCTCTGATGCCCATGCGATGAGGTCTTACTTGCTGAAGTCGCATCCTGATTACATAGTGCTGGATGACGTTGGTTTTTCGCAGACTGGCATGTTTTTGGTGCCGGTGCTCAAGACCATGACAGACATGCTGGAGCAGGTCTATGTCACACCCGACCCCAGGAACGCTGTGCTCAAGTTCTCACCTGGGGGTGTGACCCGATGAAGCCGCGGCTCCGCATCTTGATGCCCTCGATCTACTTCCCGCCCAGGGTGGGTGGCATCGAGAGCCACGTCTATTATCTTGCTCGGGAGCTGGTGCGGCGGGGGCACCACGTCGAGATTGTGACGACCAGGACCGAGAAGGCATCTGCCCGGGCGGAGGTCACTGACGGCATAACGATTGATCGAATCCACTCCTTCGGCAAGCACCCAGCGGGATGGATCTTGAGCAGCCTGCTGGCGATTCCCAAGGTGGTTGGCCTGGCAAAGCGCTCAGATGTGATCCACTGCCATACCTTCGCTTTCGCCCTGAGCGGGAGCGTCGCCAATCTGCTGGCCGGGCGTCCGCTGGTGGTGACCGTTCACGAATCCCACTTCCTGAGATTTGCCAAGCGCTGGTATATGAGGCCCTTCTTGCGGCTTCCTCTAGTCAGGGCGGGGGTGCTGCTTTCGACGAGCAAGGAAATTGATGGAGTCACCCGGGAGCTGCTGCCTGGAGCAAGAACGCTTCCGATCGTCAATGGGATCGACACCGAGAAGTTCAAGCCTGTGCCTCCGGCCTTGAAGAAGGCTCCGGGCGAGATGCTGATAGTGTGCCCGAGGCGCCTGGTGGAGAAGAACGGCGTGGAGTTCCTGGTTCGGGCCGTCCCCCTCCTCAGGGATCGGGTTCGAGTCAAGGTTCATATCGCGGGTGATGGGCCGCTCAGGAGCCACATCCAGGCGCTTGCCCGCGACCTTGGAGTGGCGGACCAGATAGTGTTCATGGGCTCGGTCGAAAATGCCTTGATGCCAGCGATTTTCTCTTCGGCTGACCTGGTGGTGATACCATCTTTGATCGAAGCGACCTCGATTGCTGCACTCGAGGCGATGGCCTGTGAACGGGTTATCGCTGCTTCCAGGGTTGGAGGCCTTCCCGAGATCATTGACGAAAGCGTCGGCATCCTCTTCGAGTCAGGCTCGCCCGAGGCGATCGCTGACGCGATTGCCGGCTTTGCGAAGCGGTCCGATGCGGCCGAGATGGGGAGAGCCGCCCGTCGGCGTGTGGAGACCAACTGGAGCATAAGCAAGATGACCGACATCCACGAGCAGATCTATCTGGAGCTGGCGGGTCCTGCGCGGGCCAAGCGGGGTGCCGATGCTTAAAGTCGCTGTGATTGTCGGAACCAGGCCTGAAGCCATCAAGATGGCTCCCATAGTGCTGGAGCTCAAGCGGCGCCGCGGCATCAAGCCGGTGCTGGTGCTGACGGCGCAACACCGGGAGATGTGCGATGATGTGCTGAGGGTGTTCGGGCTCAAACCCCAATATGATCTGAACATAATGCGGCCGAACCAGTCGCTCTTCCAGGTCACGTCCAGGCTGGTCAGGGAATTGGAAGGCGTCCTTGCCGCGGAAAGGCCTGACATAGTGCTGGTGCAGGGCGACACCACCAGCACCTTCGTGGGCAGCCTCTGTGCTTACTACTTGCGCATCCCTGTCGGGCACGTTGAGGCAGGTCTTAGAACTTACCGCAAATACAGCCCGTTTCCTGAGGAGATTAACCGGCGGCTTACCACCGCAATCGCCGATCTCCACTTCGCGCCCACCAAGGTTGCCCAGGCCGCTCTGGCTGCGGAAGGGGTTGCGAAGAACCGGATATTTGTGGTGGGCAATCCGGTGATAGATGCTCTGCTCCACGTTGCCAGAGAGCGGTATGCCTTCGGGAACAAGAGCCTCAGGCGGCTTGACTTACGGGGCCGACGCATAATCGCGGTCACTGCGCATCGCCGGGAAAGCTGGGGCCGGCCTTTCGAGAAGATGATGCTTGCCTTGAAAGAGATCGCCGCTGCCTATCCGGACGTGCTTGTGGTCTTTCCAGTTCACCCCAATCCCAACGTCCGTCAGCCAGTCAACCGGATTCTCAGAGGTGCCCCGGGGATCCTGCTTGTTGAGCCTTTGGACTACCGGGACTTCATCAAACTGCTGAGATCATGCTATTTCATCATCACGGATTCGGGGGGCATTCAGGAGGAAGCGCCGTCCTTGAAGAAACCTGTGCTGGTGATGCGTGAAGTGACCGAACGGCCCGAGGCAGTCAGAGCGGGCGCAGTCAAGCTCGTTGGTGCGGACCGCGCGAAGATACTGAGTGCGGCGCGGTCGCTGCTTGACTCTGCACAGGCCTACCGGCGGATGATTATCCGCAAGAACCCGTACGGCGACGGCAAGGCTTCCGAGCGCATAGTCAGGATAATCCTCGCTCAGCTTGGCAGGCAGGAGGGAGCCCGCAAATGAAAGCCGCATTGCAGCGGATCATCGGCGTAGCCCTCGCCTGCATCATTCTGCTCTTCATCGGCCGGAATCTCTACTTGGGGCTCCACGCGATGGGACACTACAGATTCACGGTCTCGCCGCTGCGCATTGTCGGGGCCTTCGCCACCTTCGCTGTGCTTTTCCCCGTCTATGGCTGGCTGTGGAAGTACATCATGGCCAAGTTCGGCTACCCGCTGACCTATGGCAAGGCGACCAGGATCTGGCTGCTGTCTCAGGCCGGCCGGTACATACCGGGAAAGGTCTGGTTCGCTCTTGGCAGGATTTACCTCTCGGAGCGGGAGGGCATCCCTAAGCGGATCACCACGATTGCGACCGCCCTTGAGCTGGTGCTGGTGCTGGGAAGCTCCCTAGTGATCTTTGGTCTGGCCTGGCTGGTCAGGCCATCGATCGGGGGGCATCCCTATGTTTGGAGCGTATGGCTGATCCCGGTGATGATTGTGGGAGTGCACCCGAGGATCCTCAGGTGGGTCTTGAGATGGCTCGGCAGGTTCGGCAAGCGGGGAGCAGCAGTTGCCGATGCCAGCTATGGCGACAAAGCCTTCACAATGAAGTACACCGACGTCCTCACGATGCTCGTCGCCTATGTGTTCTGCTGGTGCATCTATGGGATCGGGTACTATCTGATAGCCTCCGCGATCGGTTTTGCCACCGATGCGGCTGGCGCTCCCGCGTCTCCGGATCTGAAGCTGCTCCCTGAGATGATCGGAATCAACGCGCTTGCATGGGCGGGCGGGTTCCTCAGCGTGATAACCCCAGCGGGTCTGGGCATACGGGAGGGCATCTCGACTTTTCTGTTGAGGGGTCTGGTCGCCAATCCGTACCCCCTGCTGATCCCGCTGGTTGCCAGGGTCTGGGTGACCATATCAGAAGTGGTCGCGATAGGGCTGGCCTTCGTGGCGAGGGGTAGAAAATGAAGACGCTCAATGTCGGCAGGTACGTGAACAAGTGGGACTGGTACGTTGCCGCCGCCATGGCGGTGCTGGTGGTCATCGTGTTCGAGGGTTTCATCTTCACCGACAGGATGATCTTCGGGACCGACATGGTCCCGATGGGTTACATGATGCGCAAGGTGGTAGCCGACTATTGGCGGGCCAATCAGACTATCCCACTGTGGAATCCTTACATCCTCTGCGGATTGCCGGTGGTCGATGCGATGCACGGAGACCTGTTCTATCCGGCGGCGCTCCTGTATCTTGTGCTTCCGCTCCACAAGGCGCTCGGCTACAAGATCGTAACCCACGTCTGGATTGCAGGCATAGCGATGTACGTCCTCCTGAGGACCCTGGGACTCCGGCGCAGATCCTCGCTGTTCGGCGGGGTTGCCTACATGGTCGCACCCTACTTCCTCTCGCTGATATACGCCGGACATGACGG
>DATKKY010000348.1:0-9274 GCA_035542695.1 bacterium
GACTTCAGGGAAATCTATCCCGCGCCGCTGGAGGCGTCCAGAGTGGTGGGCGAGATCGATGAACGGCTGGGCGGCGGAATAATAATCGACCGGGGCTATGACGCTGGCATCGCGCGGAACATGACCGTCATTTCTCCCGACGGGCTGGTCGGACTTGTGGTCCGGGCAAGCCAGAATTGGTCGTCGGTCAAACGGATAGTCGACCCGGGCAGCCGGGTCGGTGCGTGTCTGCAATACAGCCGGGCGACCGGCATCCTGAGGGCGGCAGGCAATGGGAATCTCTTCATGGACTGGGTTCCTCCTGATGCCGCCGTCGAGCCTGGGGACACGGTGATATCCTCCGGCCTGGGGTCGGTTGTTCCCAAAGGCATGCTGATCGGAGCTGTCCGCAGAGTCTATGAAGATCCCGAGAAATTCTCACTATCGCTCGAAGTCAAGCCTTTCGTGGATTTCGGCCGCCTTGAGGAGGTCTTCGTGCTGATGGCGCGGCCCTCCGAAGCCTCGGCAGCGCTCGAGGACATGGGCAACGTCCAGGGGTCTCGTTGATGCGTCGGACCTTTCTGTGGATCTTCGTGGTGACCGCGCTGGTGCTTCAGGTGACCCTCTTCACCAAGATAGAGATATCCGGGGCTAGGCCCGATGCGGTGATCGTGGTGCTTGTGTATCTTGCGTTTTCCTTCGGAGCGATCGTCGGGTCAATTGTGGGTTTCCTGATCGGCCTGGCGGAGTTTGCCATCATGTCAACCACGATGGCGTCGCTTCCTCTGGCGGGCACAGTTGTGGGTTTCCTGGTGGGGCGGTACGGAACCAAGATCATGTACGAGAACTACCTGGTGCAGCTGGCCATCATCTTCGCGAGCGTCCTGGTCTTTGACAGCATCAACCTGGTCTGGTCGGCTCCTTCGGACCTGGCGACCGATTTGGTCCGGTGGTCGATTCCGGGAGCGGCCTACACGGCGGTGGTCGGCGTTGGCCTGGTGGCCTTCTTTGAGAGGATCCTGGGGCTCAGGCTGGTATTGTAAGAGGCGGGTGGTGCAACATGGCGGATCGTGGTGGCCCTTCGGTCACTCCAATAAAGGTCGCTTCCTTTCTTGCGATGGGGTTGTTCCTGGCGCTGGCCTTGAGGCTCTTCTATATCCAGATAATCAAAGGCGCCCACTACGTCGATCTCTCCAACCGCAACTACATTGTGCAGGTCGCTCTCAAGGCTCCGAGGGGCGACATCGTTGACCGCGACGGCACGGTAGTCGCCGGTTCCAGGCAGTCCTTCTCGATCTGCGGCATTCCAAGGCTTCTTTTGCGCAGCAAAGACGAGATCGGATACTTGGCCGGGATTCTCGGTATCGCGAGCGACGACATAGTCTCCGAGCTCAGGCCCAGCGCCAGGTCCTTCAGGCCGACCGCGATTGCGCATGACGTCGACTTCGCGACCGTCAGCCAGGTGGAAGAGGATTTTGCCGACATTCCCGATGTGATGGTGGTGGCCGAGCCGGTGCGATCCTATCCCGCGGCCGCCGAGTTTGCTCATCTAGTCGGTTATGTCGGGGAGGTTACCCAGCAGGAGCTGGACGAGGCTCGCGGGGCCTATGCTCCGGGAGATCTTGTGGGGAGGGCCGGCGTTGAGAAGATCTATGAGCCTTACCTGGCTGGACAGGACGGCGTCAAGTTTATGAGGTTCAGTGTGGCCGGAGGCTCAGGCCCTGCTGACGTCGCTGAGCTTCCCTCGAGAAGCCCGCAACGAGGGATGCGAGCGGTGCTCTATGCGGACGCAGGCCTCCAGGGCCTCGCCGAGACCCTGCTCGTCGGCTGCCGCGGCGCGGTGGTGATGCTGGACGTCAAGACCGGCGGCGTGCTGGTACTGGCCAGCTCGCCGTCGTATGATCCTTCGCTCTTCGCTGCAGGGATATCCGGGGCCGACTGGGAAGCCCTGGTCGGTAGCGAGGACAAGCCTCTGCTCAACCGGGCGATTCAATGCGCCTATCCGCCCGGCTCCACCTATAAGATTGTGACAGCCGGCGCCGCCCTTGAGGGCCACGTTATCGATGAGAATACCTGCTTCAGGCCTTGCTACGGCTACTATAAGTTTGGCAACCGCACCTTCGCGTGTTGGAAGAAGGATGGTCACGGCACATTGAATCTGCTTCAGGCGATCACGGTGTCCTGCGACGTTTACTTCTACCAGCTGGGCGAGGTGCTGGGTATCGATCAGTTCGCAAGCTCGAGCGAAAAGTGGCATCTCGATGAGCTGACTGGCATCGATCTTCCCGGGGAAGTGAAAGGGCTGGTGCCGAACCGGGCCTACTATGATTCCAAGTTCGGGAAGGGGAAATGGTCGAAGGGATTGATGATCAATCTGGCGATCGGCCAGGGGGAGATGCTGATGACCCCAATCGAGATGGCTACATTTGTAGCCGGCCTCGCCAACGGTGGGCAATACTATCCGCCCGCCTGCGTCGCGCGCGTTGAGTACGACGGTGGAGCCTTCGTGCCCGACCGGAAGCAAATGACCCTGCCGATGTCCCAGTCCACCCTCGATGTCTTGCGCCGGAGTATGCTTTCGGTTTGCGAAAGCCCAGAGGGCACCGGCCATGGCGCGCGGGTCGAGGGCATCCACGTCGCCGGCAAGACCGGGACCGCACAGAACCCGCACGGCGATGACCACGCGTGGTTTGTCTGCTTCGCGCCCTACGAGGATCCCCAGGTAGCTATCTGCGTCATGATCGAGAACGGAGGACACGGCGGCACTGTGGGGGCACCGATTGCCCGCCAACTGATTGAGCACTACTACCATCTTAATGAACCCGCCTCCCCCGACTCAACAGCGGACAGCCCGCGGAAGGTGGCGTTCGGCCGATGAGCACATTCAAGCGGTCTGTTATCGCAGCTCTCATTGCCCTGATGGGTGTCGGACTTCTGGCCATCTATAGCGCGACAGCGGCCGACTCTGGGACATCCTATCTGGTCAAGCAGGTAATCTGGATAGTAGTCGGCCTGGGTGCGATGTTCGGCATGTCCCTGGTGCGCACCAAGACCTTGGAGGCCTTCTCGCCGATCATCTACGCTGTGGTCCTGCTGATGCTCGTCCTTGTCCTGGTCGCCGGCTCCGGCCCTCACGGGGCAAAACGCTGGTTCAACTTCGGGTTCATGCGGTTCCAGCCATCCGAGTTGGCGAAGCTCGGCACCATCTTTTTCCTCGCAAGATACCTTTCAGGCCGGACTGCGATCGGAGACTCGATCCGGAGCGTGCTTGTGGCCTTTGCAATAGTGGGCGTCCCGGCTTTGCTGATTCTGTACGAGCCCGATCTGGGCACCGCGCTGGTGCTGGGTTTCATTGCCTTTCCGATGCTGTATGCCGCGGGCCTGGATTCGCTGTACCTGGCATTTCTGGTCAGCCCGTTTCTGGCGATGATCTCGGCTGGGGAAATCGTGACCTGGGTGATATTCCTGGTGTTTCTGATCGCAGTCATGGTGCGTGCCAAGTTCCGGACATCGTTCGTGGTGCTGATCTTCGCCATAAACTTCGTGGTGGGATCGCTTGCGCCGAGGATCTGGATGGGCCTCGAGCCTTACCAGCGGCAGCGGATAGAAGCTTTCCTCGACCCGGAAGCCTACCGGCATGGGGCAGGATTCCAGGCGATCCAGTCGAAGATAGCGATTGGTTCCGGGGGCTTGATCGGCAAGGGGCTCTTCAAGGGCACGCAGAAAGCCCTCGGGCTGGTTCCCGAGCAGCACACCGACTTCGTTTTCTCGGTGATAGGTGAGGAGCTCGGGCTTATTACCTGTCTCGCCGTGCTCGGCCTCTTGCTCTATGTGATCCTCAAGTTCTTTGATGTTGCCAAGACCGCGCGGGACAGGTTCACTACCTACGTGGTGTCGGGCTTCGCCAGCCTGGTCTTGGTGCAAGCTATCGTGAACATCGGCATGAATCTCGGCATGATACCCGTGACTGGCTTGACGCTTCCCTTCTTGAGCTACGGCGGCTCTTCCATCATAGTACTGCTTAGCGGCGTGGGTATAGTATTCTCGGCCTACGGCGCCAGAAAGGGATACTGACCGAATATGCACCGGACAATCGTCGAGCTCGGCCCGCTGGCAATCCGGTCCTACGGCGTGATGCTGGTCATAGCCTTTTGGCTGGGCATAGAGATGTCTTCGAGGATCGCGAAACGTCGAGGCCTCGACCCCAATCGGATTCTTGACATGGGCTTGGTGGTGCTAGTGGCGTCGCTTGCGGGCTCGCGGCTGCTTTACGTGGTCAGCCATCTGAGCGAGTACCAGTATGACAAGCTGTCGGTCCTTAAGATTTGGGAGGGAGGCCTCACCTTCTACGGGGGCTTGATTGCGGGGGTTGGCTGCGGTATCGCCTACTTGCGATGGAAGAAGCTGCCGGTGCTCGTAGTGACCGACATCGTCTCCCCTTATATTGCTCTCGGAATCGCAATAGCCAGAGTGGGTTGTTTTTTGAACGGGTGTTGCTTCGGGAAGCCCACGGGCCTGCCGTGGGGCTGCACCTTTCCGCCTGACTCGCAAGCCGGTTGGGTGGAGCGCTCGGCGCTGGCTGGAAAGGCAGTTCATCCCACCCAGATCTATGAGTCCATCGCCTGCGTAGGCATGTTCTTCCTGCTGAGGTGGCTCGCCAAAGGGGGCCGGGCTACTGGTACGGTGTTTTTCTCGCTGCTGGTGCTCTATGGCGGCTGGCGTTTTGGGATTGACTTTCTCCGCTACTATGAGCCGGGCATGATGATCGGCGGGATCAATCTTACCTGGAACCAGGTGGTGAGCTTGGTGATGATTGCGTCGGGGCTGGTGATGCTCCTGCGGCCGGTTGGGAGTGGTGGCCGTGGGCGTGCTTGAGCGCGTCGCCGGCGAGGTGGCCTCCTTGGGTCTGGCAGCGTTCGCGCTGGTAGTGCCGCCGCTCTGCGTGGTCTGTGGGACGAGACTCGAGGCATCTGATAGGTGGGTGTGCCAGCGCTGCCGAGCCTCGCTGGAGATGGTCCCCAGGCTGCGGCTGCGGTCGGTTGCCATGAGCGGCAGAGAGCTCCGGATCTGGTACGCGCTGGAGTACACGCCGACGCTTTCGGCCCTGATCCAGGAAATGAAGTATGGCGACAAACCTGGGCTGGGTTGCCTACTCGCCGAGCTGGCGTGGCCGGCACTGGCGAGCCAGGTCGATGAAGACACGGTCTTGGTTCCGGTGCCGCTTCACCAGGCGCGGCGCAGGGAGCGTGGCTATAATCAGAGTGAGATCATAGGCCGGACGCTTGGCCGGCTTTCGGGGACGGCGGTGGTGGTGAGAGGTCTCAAGCGAGTAAGGAACACCCGGGCCCAGGCCACGCTTGACCGGGAAAGCAGACTCCGCAACCTGGCCGGATCGTTCAGGGCTGGCCGGGCGGGCTCCATAGGTCGGAGCAAGGTGATGCTTGTGGACGATGTTGTTACCACCGGTTCGACCCTGAGGGAGTGCGCCCAGGTCTTGCTGGATAGTGGACTGGAGGATGTCCAGGCATGTGCGGTCGCTTCGCGGGATTGGTAGCTGCAGCCGGGCTCTTGCTGGGCCTGAGTCCGGCTGGAGCATCGCCGACCGAACCGGCCTCGGGCTGGATAACCAGCTACTTCGATGAGCTGAGGTTGCTGTCGCCTGGGCGGCCTTACTTCGTTATGACGGGACCTTGCGAGCGCCTTGATCTGGCGCGCTGGGTCGCGGACCAACCCTCGGGATCGGGCCAAGCGGCATCAAGGCGAGCTTGGCTGGCCGAAATGCTAAGACGGGAACTCGGCCCCGAGCTTGCCCTTGAAGGCAGCGGTGGGCCGGTCTGGATACTCGACTCGAACCTCGGTGGCGGCCTGGAGCGTGACCGCAAAGGTGCCGCCCAGTACCTCTTGCGCTCTTGGCTCTACCTGCCTCAGGGAGTTTCTCTCTGGACTACGCTCCGAACCACAGTCAACGGGGCGGACTACCACCGGGTAGAGACGCGGCCTTGGAGGGATCGTTGGCGCGCGAGTATGGACTACGGGGGCATAGGCTATCGCAAGGGGGGACTCTCGGTCTTTGCGGGCCGGGACGAGGTGAGCTGGGGAGCGTCGCGCGATCTGGGTTTGATGTTCTCAGGGGCTGGACCGACCCTTGACATGCTCCGGCTTTCGTTGCGCACCGGCCACCTGCTTTTCACCTCCTTTCACTCCGAACTGAGGGCGAGCCCGGCTGATCCCTGGGACGCTGGGGTCAGGCGCTTCATAGCCGCCCACCGGCTTGAGGTGCTGGCCGGAACCCGGTGGGACTTCTCGGTCTCGGAGGTCGTGGTCTACGGTGGGGAGGGCAGGGGTTTTGACCCCGGCTACTTGAATCCTCTGGCGCCATTCTATGAGGAGCAGTGGAACTCCTATCGGAACGACAACATGCTTCTGGGTGCGGACCTGATGTACCGGCTTCCCGAGCGAGCTGAGATCAAGGGCGAATTGTTGGTGGACGATTTCCAGATCGATCCTGGCTCGGAACCGAACAAAGTCGGTTTCGGCCTGGCCATCGATGCTGTCAATCCTCTGGCGGGTGAGAGATCCCTCGTCGGCTGCTCCTATTTCCGGGTTGCGCGGGGAACTTACGGCCACGCGGTCCCCTGGAATAGATACATCGAAGAAGGCAAGGTGATGGGCTTTCCGGGAGGGCCAGACGGAGACAGGTTTGAAGCCTGGTCTTCCTGGTCACCGCAAAACCCGATCGTGCTGAAAGCTGACTACACGCTAGTACGCCAGGGCGAAGGAAGAGCCACCGATCCCCAGAGCGGCAAGGCTCCGAGAACACCGTTTCCGTCGGGCACGGTTGACACTACGCATAACCTTTCGGCCGAGATGGCCTGGAGACCGTCGTATCCACTCCAGCTTCGCCTGCTCGCCCAGTGGTCGAGCGAGCGCAATGTCGCGAACGTGGACGGCTTGAAGGCCAGCGGCTTCAAGGCCTCAATCTCCATCAGCTACAGCCCGAGGATCTGGGTGCGGGAAAGCTGATCCCGCCTGGATCCGCCAGCCGCGTACTCCCGTTTCCATGGTCCGGGATCAGGCCAGGAGCTTGAGGCGAGGCTCGCCATCTGGTAAGCTGTTAGTCCAAAGCCACCGTGTTCTTGTTAATTGGGAGAGACTATGGGTTTAAGGTTCACTACACGCCGTGCGGTGCTCGGCTTGCTCTGTCTTGCGCTCCTCGTAAGGCTGGGCTTCATGATCGGTGCGGTAGGATTCCATGGAGCAGTTCGAGGCGATGAGATCAACTACCAGGATCATGCGGCCAATCTAGCCGCTGGCAAGGGTTTCGTGGACGCCGACGGCCGGCCCACAGCCGCCCGGCCTCCGCTTCTGCCGGTAGTTCTCGCGGGCCTCTATCGACTCTTCGGAACGAGGGTTGAGGTCGGGCGCCTGTTCCAGGTGCTCGTCGGAGTGGCTGTTGTCGGGCTTACCTATCTCGTTGCGGCACGGCTCTTCTCAGCCGAGATTGGACTCGTCGCCGCGGCCCTGGTGGCAATCAACCCGTACCTCGTCTTCATAAGCTCATACTTGCTGACCGAGAACCTTTACACGGTGTTGCTCTTGGCTACGGTGTTTGCCATTGCCCGGGATGGGGGTTTGCAATCGGCGGGGATCTGGACCTGGGTGGTAGCTGGGTGTCTGATCGGGCTTGCAAGTCTGACCCGGCCGAATGCGGTCTTTCTGGCGGTCCTGGTGGCGCCGGCCATGCTGTTCTGGGGCCGGGGGACAGCCCTTAGCCGCCTCGTCAAAGTTGGGGCTCTGGCTCTGGCGATAGCGGTTACGATCGCTCCCTGGGCCGTCAGGAATCATGCTAAGCTGGGGTCCTGGGTGCTGTTTACCACCCACGGAGGGATAACCTTCTACCAGAGCAACAACAGGTTGGTTTGTGATGACCCGGCCCTTTACGGGAGTGTCGCTCCGCGGGAATCGCTGCCTGGCTGGGAAGCCATACACAGTGCCAAGGAGCTGGAGGGAGACAAACTTGCTTGGAGCTACGCGCGGGCTTTCCTCAGGGAAAACCCGAGGCTCGTACCTAAGCTGGCTGCGGAGAAGATGCTCCGTTTCTGGCGGCTCAGGAGCCACGCGCCTTGGAGTGGCGTCAAGAGCGGTTGGTGGTGGAATAAGAGCCTTGTATTGGGCAATCTAGCCAGCAGGTTCGATTTCGGAATTGTCTATGCTTCGGTGGTTTTCCCATTCGCTCTGGTGGGTTTGGTGGTGACGGGACGGGCCTATCGGGAGCTGTACGTGTTGTACGCCGTGATTGCGGTGCATGTGCTGGTTGCGCTTGCCTTCTACGGGTCCCTGCGTGCGCGCATCCCGATCGAGCCGGTGATAGCGGCTTTCGCCTCGGTCGGGGCAGCGCGCGTGTATTTCATGGTCCGCCGGGCAAGATCGGGACGGAGTGGCTCGGACGCGCGAAGGCTGGAGGTTGGCTGTTCATGAGGTTGTATTGATGGCAAAGCTCTCGATTCTCAGAGAGTTCTGGGCGTTCTTGAGAACGCGCAAGAAGTGGTGGCTCACGCCTATCATCATCCTGCTTGTCCTACTCGGCGCTCTGATCATCCTGACCGAAGGGTCAGCCTTGGCTCCGTTCATCTACGCCCTCTTCTAGTCCAAGTGGGCGCTAGAGCCAAATTGGTTGCCATCGGTGGGCGAATCCTGCAGGTTTCCCATCGCCCCTCGAAGGCCCGCCCCCCAGCTCGGAGCCGGCTTCGGGTCCTAAGCCCTGACAGCGCTCTACGGCGCCCTTGACGGCGACAGTCTTTTGGTGGTACAATATAACGGAAGAAGAGCGTAACACCGAATTGAAGCAACTATTTCCAAAGGGAGCTTGGCGCGGCCGAGGGAGGCATGCGCCTTTTATGCTTATAACGCGAGCAACCGAGAGGTTGGAGCCAATGAAGCACACTCTGGTAGCCCTGGTTTGTCTTGCTGCTTTCCTGTTCCCGGTGGTGGTCCATGGCTACACCGTCAACCTGGAATATGGCTGGACCAAGTCCCAGGTCCAGGCCAAGACGATAGGGGACTACGACTATCTTGCAGTCCCGGGCAGCGTCTACAGCAAGGGCAGCACAGGCTCGGTAAGTGAGACCAGGCGGCTTCCGGCCGGCTACAAGGTCACATCCTACCAGGTGCTGGACGAGCAGTGGGAGGAGATGAGCGGGTCGTATCGGCTGGGCGTGGGCGTCGGCGAGGAAATGCAGGCTCTCAATGAAGATGATGCCGGCGGACTTGACTACGTCGGTAGCGCTAATGTTAT
>DATKKY010000349.1:0-4509 GCA_035542695.1 bacterium
TCTTCGCCCACCGGCACCGCGTTAGCCTTGTATATCAGGATGTCAGCGGCCTGCAGCACCGGGTAACCCAGATGGCCGTATGTTATGTTCTCCCCGAGATCCAGGTCTCTCACCTGCTCCTTCAAGGTCGGGTTACGCTCCAGCCGCGCCACGGTGATGAGCATTGAGAGCAGCAGGTGCAGCTCAGCATGCTCCTTGACGTCCGACTGGACGAAGACGACGCTTCGCTTGGGATCGATCCCCAAGCCCAGCCAGTCCAAGACCACCTCAATCGTGTCCCCTGCTATTTCGTGAGTGTGCTCATACTCGGTCGTGATCGCGTGCCAATCGGCGACCTCGAAGAAACAGTTGTACTCATCCTGCAGTCTCACCCAGTTCGAGATTACTCCGACATAGTGACCTAGGTGAAGCTTGCCCGTCGGCCGCGTCCCGCTCAAGATCGTTTTCTTCACTATCAACGCCCTTTCAGAAGCGCATGCCGGTGAACAGCCTGAACAGCAGCTCAGCCGGCGGTTGGATAATCAAGCCGATCACACTGACGTTGGCGAAACTGCCCAGCACAATCAGAGCGAGCACCAGCATGGTGCCGTAGCGCCCCAGACTCTCGTACCGGCTCGCATATTCGGTCGGCAGAATTGCGGAAATCACACCAGCCCCGTCCAGGGGCGGAATCGGAATCAGATTAAAGAAAGCCAGAAACAAGTTGATGGCAGCAACCGAAATCAGGATCAGGGCAAACGGAGAGGCGAGGCTGGCCGGACTTTGAGGGTTGACCACCAATCTCAGCAGGAAGCCCGAGATTGCTGCCAGCACGACATTAGAGGCAGGCCCAGCTAGCGACACCAACAGGAGGCCGCGCCTCGGATGCCTGAAGGCATAAGGATTGACGGGCACGGGCTTGGCCCAGCCAAACCCAACCCTCCCACCGGTCGAGGCCAAGAGCACGATGGGAACCAGAATGGTGCCGATTATATCGATGTGGGCCAGGGGGTTGATTGTAAGGCGGCCACGTTGCTCGGCGGTATGATCGCCCTGAAACCTGGCCATCCTCGCATGAGCATATTCATGAATGCTCAACCCCAGAAGTATTGCAAAGACACCTGCTACTGCGACCTGAATTGAACGATGCCCCCTTGCTCACTCACGCGAGCCCTGGATTTTGATGGAATATAGCACCTGCCGCTTCCGGGTGTCAACACCGATCTCGCGACTTGGCGGCGCGCTGCACATAGGCTAGCTCGGCTTCCCGGGTTGTCAGAAGGCCGGCGAGTTTAAGTCTCACGATCCGGTCGAGGATTGCCCCCACGGCCGGCCCTTGGCCTATTCCCAAGCTCGCCATGTCTTCGCCGGTGACCAGGGGACTGACTTTCCGCCAGGTAGTGAAGTAGGTCCGGATCAATTTCCGTCCCGCTCGGCCTGAATCTGCGTAAAGGATCACCAGACTCTCAGCCGGCACTGCATCCAGAAGGCGCTTCACCCGATAGGCTTGCTCCCGGTTCAGTCGACCCAAGCGCGCTCCCGTGCGCCTGTGGTCCGCCGCCGTCCACAGGCAGACTGACCGCACGTCTTTCGCCAAGTTAAAGGAGATCGCCAACTGGCCAGCTCGCTTGCGTCCAAGGCCGACGAAGCACGAGGCGAACCAGACGACCCACGCTCGAGCGAAGTCCCTTCCTGCTGAGCGCCCGATGGCACCTGCTGCTCCGCCCAGTTGCCCCCAGAGGCGTTGGCGCTTACGAGCGCCCGACCGGCGGCCAAACACTAGTCCCAGTATGCCCTGTCTGTCCAGCAACCGGAGCCCCCGCAGCGCCCGGGGTTCCATGCAGATCAAGCTGAGCTCCCGGAAGACGCGCTTGCCCGAGATGGAACCGAGGCCACCATCCGCAAGGCACGCCTGGGCAAGCGACCGGGTCCGGCGCTCGAAGCGAAAGCCATAACGGGCCGCGAACCTCGCGCCGCGCAGGATCCTGGTCGGGTCGTCGATGAAACTTCGGCCGTGCATCACCCGAAGCCTACCGGTCTCAAGATCAGCAAGGCCTCCGCAGGGATCCAGCAGCTCACCATAGCGGCTCGGGTTGAGTGCCAGGGCCATCGCATTGATGGTGAAGTCGCGCCGCACTAGGTCGCTCTGGATGTCGGCCGGCCTGGTCCGCGGCAAAGCTCCAGGATGCTCATAAGTCTCAGAGCGTGCCGTAGCGAAGTCCACCGTACCCAAACCCTGGGCCTCGACCTTACAGGTTCCGAACTTGGTGACGCCGTGAGCCTGGCCTCGCACGCGCGCTGCAAACATCCGCGCGACCGCAAGGGCGTCTCCCTCGACCACTATGTCTAGATCAGTGTCAGGGTAGTCCAGGGCGATATCGCGAACAATCCCTCCAACCAAATAGGCCTGCGCACCGCTCTCTTGAGCTGCTAACCCAGCCGCACGGAGCACCTGATGGCGGGAAGCAGGCAGCGACTTCCGGAACTTGGCGCTGATATCACTCGGCGAAAGGGGCATCTCAGGCCGTCCCCCGTGCCTCGCGCGGCGACCCGCGCTCCACCATTCTCCCCCGCGGATGAAACTCGACGATCACTTCCCGCAGATATTCCATATCAACCTTGGTATAGATCTGAGTCGTCGATATCGACCGATGGCCCAGGAGCTGCTGCACATCTCTCAGAGTCGCCCCGCCTTCCAGCAGGTGAGTCGCGAACGAATGCCTGAGTGCATGCGGCGTCACCCTGGCAGATATGCCGGCCCTGCGGACATACTTCGCCAGCACCTTCCAGTAACCCATTCGCGTCAGCCCCTTGCCTCGCCAGTTGAGAAACAGCGTCTCCGGATCCTGGCCCTTGATCAGCCCGGGCCGCACTTCCTCAAGGTAGGCTCGGATCCACTTGATAGCGACCGAGCCCACGGGTATCACCCGTTCCCGCGAACCCTTGCCCAGACATCTGGCGGTGCCGGCCGCGAAGTCCAGATCTCTGGTCTTGAAGCCGATCACCTCCGAGACCCTCATGCCGGTCGCGTAAGTGAACTCCAGCAGAGCCTTGTCCCGGAGCTCTAGGGGAACCTCCACGCGGGGTTCGGCCAGTAGCTTCTCCACTTGCGGCACGGTAAGCGCCTTGGGCACTCTTCTCCAGACCTTGGGCAGCACCACACGAACGGTTGGGTCTTTAGTCGAGTGGCCCTCGGCCACAAGAAAATGATGGAACGCCCGGATAGAGGAAATCTCGCGTCTTATGCTTGAGGGGCACATGCCGCACTCGCTCAGAAACGATAGATAAGCATACACGTCCTGGTTCTCAGCTGACGATGGATCGGGCTTGCCCGCCGAGGCCAAGAATTCCACGTACTTGCCGAGGTCGCTCGAGTAAGAGGCCACCGTGTTGGGCGAGGCGCCCCGCTCCATGCCGAGCCAATCCGTGAATTCCTTTAACAGCTCTACCATAGTGGTTGAAGGAACGGGTTGTATCGCTTCTCGTCACCGATCGTGGTGCTGGGACCGTGCCCGGGATAGACGACCATCCGGTCATCCAGCTTGGCGAGCCTCTCCAAAAGGCTTGAACGCATCGCTTCCTCGGAGCCGCCCGCGAGATCAGTCCTGCCGATCGAGCCCTGGAACAGGGTGTCCCCACTGAAGAGCAGGTTGTCCATCAGGTAACACACGCTGCCCGGGGTATGGCCAGGTGTGTGAAGTACCTTGAACTCCCTCCCTCCCACGGTCAGCACGTCACCATCGGCAACTTCCTGATCGACGCTGCACGGCTTGTGGACAATGCCGAAGAACGGCTCTTCGTCTCGCGCCCTGACCAGGCCAGCATCAAGCTTGTGGCACACTACTCGTGACCGGAAGGACTTCCTGAGATCGCACGCAGCATTGGCGTGATCTATGTGACCGTGGGTCAGCAGGATTGCCTCCGGATGGAGGCCAAGTCTCCGGATCTCACGGCTGATAGTCTCGGCCTCATCGCCCGGATCAATCACCACTCCGTCACCCGCCCGGTTGCACTTGACCAGATAGCAGTTGCCCTGGATCGGTCCGACCACCAGGCAGGCCATCTCAGGTTTGTCGTCCATCCTTGCCTTTCCTGGGCTCGTGCTCACAGGCCACTCAAGGGCAAGGTCTGGGTCCCCGCCTCGTGTTCCAGCAGCCAGCGTTTGATGTGAAGCCCACCTGTGAACCCTCCCAGCGTGCCGCGAGCCCCTATCACGCGGTGACAAGGTATGATGATCGGCACAGGGTTCGTACTGAGAGCCCCGCCCACAGCCCTCGCGAAATTCACCCCACCGACCCGTTCGGCGAGCCAGGCATAAGATCGCATCTGCCCGTATGGTATCCGCCCCGCTGCTCGCCAGACTCGCTTCGCAAACGGCGACCACCCGGTGAGATCCAGTGGCACCGTGAACTTCCTGTGCCGGCCGTCCAGGTAGGCTGCGACTTCGCGGGCTGCCTTCTCGACCGTGGCACCACCCTCCTCAAACCTGACCTGCTGCTTCAAAGCAAAGAAGGACTTCAGGGCATCTGT
>DATKKY010000350.1:0-2296 GCA_035542695.1 bacterium
GCCTGGCCGAGGCCCGAGCGCCTGGGGTCTCCACCTCGGCAAAGTAGATGCCCGGGGACACCCTGGTACCCACGTCATCGTCACCAGCCCAGGCGAGAGCCTGGCGCCCGGCACTGAGCGCCCCTCGGTAGAGACTCCTGACCCTCCTGCCCGCAACATCGTAGATCCCTACCTTGACCGGCGACTCCGATCCAAGCGCGAAAGTCACTCGGATCGAACCCCTGGACGGGTTCGGAGAGCCGACAACGGCAAACACAGCCTGAGCCGTCGACGGCGCGCCGGCCACCATATCGGGCACCGCAAGCTCCGCCAGCGTTGCCACGCCCATCCTAACCACGTCACTGCAGAAGGACATCGTGATGTTGCCCAGGGTGTCGTTCACCGTGTGATAGTCCGGGTAACACAAGGGATAGTCCTCAGTGATGTCAATCGCATTGTAGCCCGCGCGCCAGAACACATAATGGTCGCTCGCGTTCATCGTGGGATCGGTATGCTCCAGAGTTGCCAGACTCGGCACGTAGGCATTGCCGCAGGCTAAGGCGAAATCAACGAGCCATGTGGAGGGCTGGTCGCCGAACAAGTCAGCGTCCTCGGGGGCATGGCTCGCGTAGCCGATCATGTCTAGATTCAAAACACCGATCAACACGTCGCCCCGGTCCCTGGCTTGGGCCGCATACTCCTGGGCACCGTAGCCTCCCACTTCCTCAGCCCCCCAGCCGATGAACTTGATCGTCTTCTCGAAGCTTGACCCCGCCATGACGCGCGCGGCCTCGATCGCAGCCGCGGTGCCGCTGGCGTTGTCATCGGCACCAGGCGCCAGGTTTTCGGGGTCCTGCGATCTGTCGTCCACGTGGCCGCAAATGATCACCTGGTCAGTGGAGACCGTCCCGGGCTTGGTCGCCACGATGTTCTTGACCACCCTGATGTTGGCTGTCGGCAGATTGCCGCACTGATTGGCCCAGGTGGCCCCACCGTCGGTGGTGTGCAGAATGATACCGGCATCGGTCCTCCGGAGCACGACGCTATTCAAGCCTACAGCCCAACCTCGCTCGCCGTCCACGAAGCTGACCCGCCGGAGGTCGAAGAGGGTGCCCGTCGGCTTCACTTCCCAGGTCGCGCCCCCGTCCGATGTATGAAGCATGGTGCCACTCGTGCCAACCACCCAACCGTCGAGATTATCCACGAAGCAGACACCCTCGAAGTCTTCGTCTACATCCGCCGGCACCGACTGCGCGACCCAGTCGGCTCCCCCGTCGATGGTCTTCAGGATCGTCCCTCCCGCACCGACCGCCCAACCCACGTCATCACTGATGAAATCCACGTCCAGCAAATCTTCGGCCCTGCCGCTGGTTTGTGCGGCCAAGGTGAGGCCGTCCCAGAACCGGATCACGCCCTTCGCTCCTACTATCCAGCCCCGGCTGCCCGACCGGAAGTCGCAGCCGTAGAGATCTTCGATTCCCCCGCCTGCCACGCTGGTCCAGCTGGTCCCGCCGTTATCTGTCCGAAGCACCGTGCCTGAGGCGCCGACCACCCAGGCGTTCAAGGAATCGAGGCCAATAACCTCACGGGCCGAGACATTTCCCGGCCCCTGTGGGACCCATGTGGAGCCACCATCGATCGACTTGAAGATCCAGCCCCCCTCACCCACTGTCCAACCGACGAGAGTATCGATGAAACTGACACCATAGAGCGTGGCGATTCCTGCCCCGGTCGAGTGCCTAACCCACGTGGAGCCGCCGTCGCGGGTGCTGAAGAGCTTCCCCTTGCTGCCGACTGCCCAGCCGTGCTCGGCATCGAGGAACTGCACGCTATAGAAGTCGAAACCCGAGATCACGTGAGTGTCATACTCGACGTCGAGCCCGTAGTCCTGGAAGCGCTCGTAGACGTACTGCGCCGCGTGGTCGAACCGCCAGTTATAGGCATACCTCGTGAGCAGGGTGTCGAGCCTGCCCCCGATCATCACCGGCTCGTGCCCGCTCAACTGCGCTATGTACTTGGTTATGGTGTCACTGGAGACCGATGCCACCAAGCCCTGAACCGACGCCTTGGGAATAATCGACTGAAGGCCAATGGCCGAGGACGAGCCAGCCAGTCCCACCTGGCCGCTGGCGAGCATCGCGCCCACTCCGAACATCAATGCAGTAGCGCACTTCAGGGCGAATCTATGCAATACCGGCTCTCCACTCATCTCTGCAACGCCCGCAGAAGTCACATTGTCAGGCATTCGCACTGTACCGACGAACGCAGCAGCTGTCAAGGCAAGCGGAACTGGGCAATGAATCCCTTTGTGCACAGC
>DATKKY010000351.1:0-16245 GCA_035542695.1 bacterium
GATCCTTTGAGCCTCAAGTTCATCAGGCTAGCGCACGAGCACGGGCTGGGTTGCGGCGACCCAAAGGAAATCGAAGTGGTCGGCGAGGACATTTCCAGCATCAACTTCGGATTCAAGTGCTCAACCAACACCTTTGCGAGCCGCGGGCAGAAGGCAATCTACTGGGGACCGCTCAAACCGTTCGAGAAGGTGCTTCTGAGGACTGCCATCACGCCATGGTCCTATGCGGCGTCGATAATCTACCACGATGTCTTCTGGTACAACTTTGTTGGAAGAGGTCGGGTGAAACGGGCCCTCGAAACCAAGTGGGGCAAGCTGTTCCTCAGCTACTAGCAGGCGGTTTCTTGCGGCTGACTGCCGCGGTCTTATCCCGGAGTCGGGCTTTGCCCTCTTGAGACCTGAGGTGGCTCACCAGGGCATCCATGCCGAAGACCACCATGGTCTTGTAGGTGCCTTCGATGTTCTTTCTGATACCCGGCGGCATGGTCTCCCCCACCTGACGCCACATCGCGTCCACTTCAGCGCTGGCGGCTGCGGCATCGCCCGCATAGCTCAGCGGGTAGACCCAGATCCATTCCTGGCGCTTCATGTCATGATAGAGGAAGCGCACCTCGACGTGGAAGCGGGCACCGCACGATGGACAAGTGACCACGTTCATGTTGCCCTCGAGAATCGCCTGCCTCAGCTCCGGCGTCCGCGTAACGTTGGCGCTCTGCCATATCCACGCCTTGAACGTATGCCCGCAGGCGCATGTCACATCGGTTTCGCTACCAAGCACGCCCGCTCTCCTTCCGGCGACCCAGCCCGTGCGCCGCTTCTTGCCAATAGCATAGGGCTATACCGGCTGATTGGCAAGCCCGTGATCGCACCCAAACAATTTGACATTTGCGGGCGAATCTATGAGAATTCTCTGGTTACCCAAGGAAAGGGGTGTCAGATGAAGTGGACAATGCTCTTCGCGCTTCTTGCCATGATCTCCCTGATCGCGGCAGCTAACGTAGTCGGCCAGACCGGAGGCACCGGCGAACCTCAGAAGACCCCGGCCAGCGGGACCACACCGACCGGCACGACTCCAACTGGGACTCCACCGACAGGAACCCCACCGACCGGTACTGCACCGACAGGAACCCCACCAACTGGAACCCCGCCGACGGGCACCGCGCCAACTGGCACTGCACCGACGGGCACCCCGCCGACCGGTGCTGCGCCTGCGCCAGCCAAGCCTGGCGAGATCAAAGCCCCTGAGCCCAAGTCAGCGGTTGGAGCTAATCCGATGGTTATGATTGAAACCAACATGGGCAATATCAAGGTCGAGCTTTACAAAGACAAGGCACCGATCTCCGTTGACAACTTCCTTTCTTACGTCAAGGAAGGTTACTACGACAGCACCATCGTTCACCGCGTGTCGTCCTACCAGAACGGCCAGAAGTTCGTGATCCAGGCCGGCGGCATAGACATCGACATGCACCAGAAGCCTCAGAAGCCTGGCATCAAGAATGAAGCCACCAATGGCCTCAGCAACCTCCGGGGCACGCTTTCAATGGCCCGCACCTCGGAAATCAACAGCGGCAGCTCTCACTTCTTCATCAATCTCAGTGACAACAAGGGTCTGGACCACAAGGGCAACGAGCCGGCGACCTATGGTTACGCTGTATTCGGCAAGGTGGTCGAGGGCATGGACGTGGTTGACAAGATCGCTCAGGTCAAGGTCGGAACCAAGGGCGGATATTCGGATGTTCCGATCCAGCCAGTGGTCATAACCAAGATGAAGCTGGTGGCGGCCGGCCCGAAGCTTGCTGGCCCCAAGCAGCCTGAGCCCAAGAAGGTGGGCGAGCCTGAGACTCAGCCGAAGCCAGGGGAAACCAGTCCCAAGACCAAGTAGAGTCGGCTCGTTTCACTTCGTGGAGGAGCAAGATGGCAAGGCTTAAGCTAGCCCTGTATTGGGCTGCCAGCTGCGGTGGGTGCGAGATCGCCGTGCTGGACATTGGAGACAAGATCTTAAAGGTCGTGGAGAACGCCGACATAGTGTTCTGGCCTGTCGCGCTCGACTTCAAGTACAAGGATGTCGAGAGGATGCCGGACCGCTCGATCGATATCTGCCTCTTCAATGGCGGCATCCGGACCTCGGAGAATGAGCATCTGGCCAAGCTACTGAGGCAGAAGTCCAAGACCTTGATTGCCTATGGCTCCTGCGCATGCGAGGGCTGCATCCCTGGCCTGGCCAATCAATCCTCCCGCGAGCAGATACTCGACTACGTCTATTCGGACACTCCCTCCACCGACAACCCGCAGCGGACAAGACCGCTTCGCTCTTTCAAGGCCAAGGAGGGCGAGCTAGAGCTTCCGGCCTTCTACAACACGTTGAAGACTCTTGCTCAGGTGGTCAAGGTGGATTACTTCGTACCCGGTTGCCCCCCAGTCGATGACCAGACCTGGGCAGTGCTGGAGACAGCGCTGGAGGACCGCTTGCCCTCACCTGGGGCAGTGGTCGGAGCCGGCACGTCAGCGTTATGTGAGGACTGCCCGCGCCCCCGTAAAGAAAAGAAAATCAAGCGGTTCTACCGGCCGCATGAGGTGATACCTGAGGCCGGTGTCTGCTTCCTTGACCAAGGCATCATCTGCTGCGGCGTGGTGACCAGAACCGGGTGCGGAGCCCAATGCATAAACGCCAACATGCCTTGCAGAGGCTGCTACGGCCCTCCGCAAGGGGTGCTGGACCAGGGCGCTAAGCTGGTTTCCGTCTTGGGCTCGATAATAGACTCCACCGACGAGGCCGAGATAGAGAAGGCTTGCGCTACGGTACTCGATCCCCTCGGCACGGTTTACAGGTATGGACTCGCCAATTCCATCCTGAAGAGGAGTAAGCTCTGATGAAGCGAATCACGATTGATCCCGTCACCCGACTTGAGGGCCACGGCAAGGTGGAGATCTTCCTCAACGACGGAGGCGAGGTCGAGAATGTTTACCTGCAGATTCCGGAGCTGAGGGGCTTTGAGAAGTTCTGCATCGGCCGACCGGTGGAGGAGCTGCCCCGCATCACCACCCAGATATGCGGGGTTTGCCCGGAGGCGCACCACATAGCCAGCTCCAAGGCCTGTGATGCGGTTTACCGCGTGGAGCCGCCTTTGGTCGGCCGGAAACTCCGGGAGCTCTTCTACAGCACCTTCTTCGTCACCGACCACACCACCCACTTCTACATTCTTGGAGGGCCCGACTTTGTAGTTGGCCCGGAGGCAAGTCCCGCCGAGCGCAACATCATCGGTGTGATTGGCAAGGTGGGCGCCGAGGTCGGTCTAAGAGTGATCAACCTGCGCAAGCAGTGTCACAACGTCATAAAGACGATGGGCGGGCGGAGCATCCACCCGGTCTTCTCCATACCGGGCGGTGTCAGCAAGCCGGTGACCGAAGAAGAGCGCCGCGAGATCGAGGCCGTCGCCAAGGAAGCTGTGGAGTTCGGCAAGTTCACCCTCAAGGTGTTCGAAGACATCGTGCTCAAGAACTCCGCCTACGTGAAACTGATAACCAGCGACGCCTATGCCCACAAGACCTATTACATGGGACTGGTGGACAAGAACAACCATATCAACTTCTACGATGGCATGGTGCGAGTAGTGGATCCGGAGGGCAAGGAGTTTGCGAAGTTCGAAGGTAAGGACTATCGGCAGCATATTGCCGAGCGGGTTGAGCCGTGGACCTACCTCAAGTTCCCATACCTCAAGAACGTCGGATGGAAGGGCCTCGTGGACGGCAAGGACTCAGGTGTCTATCGGGCCACCCCCCTGTCCCGCTGTAATGCTGCCGACGGCATCGCGACCCCGATTGCTGCCAAGGAGTATGAGAAGATGTACGCAACCCTGGGCGGCAAGCCGGTGCATGCGACGCTCGCGACCCACTGGGCCAGAGTGGTGGAGCTGATGTATGCCGCCGAGCGGATGCTTGACCTGGCGACCGATTCCGACATCGCCAAGCTTGCCAGGGAGGTAAGTTCCAAAGGCTTCGACAAGGGGCTGTATTCGCAGGTCCGGAGTCTTCCCAAGGAGACTCCAACCGAGGGAGTCGGCGTTGTCGAGGCGCCGCGCGGGACCCTCTACCATCACTACAAGACTGATGACAAGGGTATAGTCAAGGACGTCAATCTGGTGGTAGGTACTACCAACAACAACGCCGCCATCTCGCTCTCGCTCAAGAAGGCCGCCAAGAGTGTGATCAAGAAAAACGGGGAGATCACTGAGGGCGCGCTCAATCTGGTTGAGATGGCCTTCCGGGCCTACGATCCCTGCTTTGGCTGCGCGACCCACTCGCTGCCAGGAAAAATGCCGCTGGAGCTCGTAGTCTACGACAGCGAGGGTATCGAGGTCGCCCGGAAGAGCAGACTCTAGTACGGGGTCGATCCGCTAGCAGATCCGCGGAAGCAGTTCACCCGAGAGCGGGCTGAGCAAGCGACTGCCGCCCACCGAAGTGCGGAGGGTCACCAACCCGGGGTGGTCGCTCCCGACTTGCCCGATGATGACCGCCTCCCGACCGTACTTGTTGCCACGCATGGCCTCGAGCACAGCCTGGGCTTCATCAGCGGGAACAAAGGCCACCAGCTTGCCTTCATTAGCAACGTAGAAGACGTCCAGGCCCAGGAGCTCACAGGCCTCGCTGACCCCCTCCTTCACCGGCACCGAGCCCTCGTCGATCGTGATGCCGATGCCGGACGCTGCGGCTATCTCATTGAGCGTGGTCGCTAGCCCCCCTCGGGTTGGATCGCGCATAGCGTGGATCTGCCCCGATGCCCGGAGCATCTCTCTCACCAACCCATTCAAGGGGGCGCTATCACTCACCAAGTCGGTCTCGAAGTCGATGCCTTCTCGCTTGGAGAGCACCGCTATCCCATGGTCCCCAATCGTGCCGCTCAAGATCACGACATCTCCGGGCTTGGCATTGGATGAAGAGATGTCCAGCCCCGCAGCCACCAAGCCAATCCCCGAGGTGTTGATGAAGATGCGATCAGCCGAGCCATGTTCCACCACCTTGGTGTCGCCACCGACCACAGGAACGCCAGCCTCCCGGCAGGCATCCCGGATCGAGCCCAGAATCCTGTTGAGATCGGCGATCGCAAGCCCTTCCTCGAGTATCAGGCCAAGGGTTATCCCGACCGGGCTGGCTCCCACCATTGACAGATCATTGACCGTGCCGTTGACCGCCAGGGAGCCAATGTCACCTCCGGGAAAGAAGATCGGATCGACCACGTAGGAATCGGTGGTCATGGCGATCCGCCCACCGCTCTCGCCGAGCGCCATCACGGCGGAGTCATCCAGGCGGGCAATGACGTCATTTGAGAAATATGACTCCACCATTCCTTCCACCAACTTGCGGGAGACCTCTCCGCCGCTCCCATGTGACAGCTTGATCACGTCGTCCATGCTAGGCCTTCCCATAGAGATAGTAGGTGGCGCAAGTCCCCTCGCTCGAGACCATGCAGGGCCCTACCGGGCTCTGGGGTGAGCACACCTTGCCAAAGAGCGAACATGCCAACGGAGTTACTTCGCCGCGGAGCACGTCGGCGCACTTGCAGCCGGGCGGATCGGGAAGGCTCTCGATCGTCGCAGGGAGAAAAGCCGAGGCATCAAATCCCCGGAACTCCTCCCGCAGCTTGAGCCCAGTCCCGCCGACATTACCCAGCCCGCGCCACTCGCTTTCCACGGGGGTGAACACTTCCTCTATCGTTCTCAGGGCATTGGCGTTGCCGTCGTAGGGAACACCCCGCGTGTACTCAACCTCGACCGAGCTTCTGCCCTCTTCCAGCTGACGCACCAGCATCAGGATAGCCTGAAGCACATCGCCAGGCTCAAATCCGGCCACGACACAGGGCTTGCCCCAGGCAGACGCCACCGGCTCAAAGGGCCGCGCGCCTATGATCGCGCACACATGACCGGGACAGATGAAGCCCTGGACCTTGGTCCCCCGCTCGAGCAGCGCATCCAGCACGGGCGGAGTCCGTTTGTGGAGACTGAGGACGAAGAAGTTGTCGAGGTCTAGCTCGCGTGCCTTGCGCACCGCGGCGGCCGTTGCAGGAGCGGTGGTCTCAAAACCGATGCCCACGAAGAACACTTTCCGGCCGGCAAGGGAGCGAGCGAGTTCGACGGCATCGTAGCTCGAGTAAACCACGCGGACGTCAGCCCCCCTAGCCCGTCTCTCAGCCAGGTTCATTTTCGACCCCGGGACTTTGATCAGGTCGCCGTACGTCGCCACCACACTCCCGGGGATGTCGCTCAGACAGAGAGCTTTGTCGATATCGGACTTGGGGGTCACGCACACGGGGCACCCGGGCCCGGAAACCAGGGTCAGCGAATCAGGCAGCATGCCCTTGAGGCCATGGCGGAAGATCGTGACCGTGTGAGTTCCGCAGAACTCCATCAGGGTCCATGGCTTCCGGACGACCGCGTGGATATTAGCTGCGATCACCTTAGCCAGCTCTGGATCCCTGAACTCCGAGGCGAATTTCATCCAAAGACCTCGCGCATCAGCCTGAGCGTTTCCAGAGCCTCTTCCCGGTCAAGTTTGTGGATTGCAAAACCTGCATGCAGCAGGACATAATCGCCGACTTCGGCGGGCTGGTCGATAAGTTCCAGGCTTATTTCGCGGACCACCTGCCCGATCGACGCCTTGGCCACATTCCCCTGCTTCTCAACGATCAGGGCAGGCACGGCGAGACACACTTTTCCACCTCTCCAGTCTTCTACTTGCTCTTCTACTGGCCCCCTGCCCCGAGGCGTGCAGCCGCAGCCACGGCCTGGCCAAAGCTGACTCCGCCATCGTTGGCAGGGACCAGATGGTTAGTTATCACTCGGAAACCCGCTTCACCGAGCACACGCTCAAGCTTGCCGAGCAGAGTTGCGTTCTGGAAGCACCCGCCGCTCAGGGCTACGGTCGCTACACCATGCTGATCGCGCAAGAACGAGGCAGCCTCTGCAAGACTCCTCACCAGCCAGTTGTGGAACTTGGCGCTTATCTCGCCCCGGCTCTTCGAGCGCGACGTCCATCGTGAGGCGCCTTCGCCGAGGGCCTCGGAGGCGACCTCCCTGGCGATCTCCCGGATGAGGTCGCGCACGCCTATCACAATGCGGTCGCCTTGCCTTTCCAGAACCACAGGGTAGGCTGAATCCACGTCATCAGCAAGGGCCATTTCCAATTCCAGCGCGGCCTGCCCTTCGTACTTGGCCTCGCGCTTGACGCCGCTTAAACATGATACAGCATCGAAGAGCCGGCCGCAGCTCGACGTAACCGGGCAATTGACGCGGCCTCTGAGCATAGCCAGCACTACTTCAATCTCTCTCCGCTCTGCACCCAGCAGAGCCTCCAGCGGCAACTTGACAACGTCCTCACCATGTGCCGCATAGAGATGCGCCAGCGCCATCCTCCACACGTGCTTTATTGCCGCGTCCCCCCCTGGGATCAGAGCTTGCTCCAGATGGCCCACTCTGGTGAAATCGGCCCGAGTCGCGAGTAAGAGCTCCCCGCCCCAGATGGTGCCGTCGGTGCCGTAGCCAGTACCATCCAAGGCAAGGCCGATCACCGGGCCGTCTATCCCTGCTTCGCCCAGGCAACTGGCAATGTGGGCGTGGTGATGCTGCACGGCGATCTTCCGATCGGCCTCAAGGCCCATCGCGAACCGCGTGCTCAAGTAGTCAGGATGGAGGTCGTGGGCGACCACGCTGGGTACCACTTCGGCAATCCGTTTGATGTGCTCCACGGTAGCTTTGAAGAACTCATAGGCGGCCACATTCTCAAGGTCTCCAACATGCTGGCTGATGAACACCTGATTCCGCCTGGTCAGGGCGATGGTATTCTTGAGGTGCGCGCCGCAGGCAAGTATGCTGGGCGGACTGGCGTCGATCTCCACAGGCAGGGGCGCCCAACCCCTGGACCGCCTCATGAAGATCATGCGGCCGTCCACGATCCTCACCACGGAGTCGTCGCATCTGGAGACGATCTCCCGGTTGTGATCAAGATAGACATCGGCTATCTTGCCCAACCGCTCGACGGCATCCCGCATATCAAGCGCGATGGGCTCTTCGCTCAAGTTGCCGCTGGTCATCACCAGCGCGACCAGGTCGCCCCCCAGCAGCAGGTGGTGAACCGGCGTGTAGGGCAGCATCACCCCCAAATGCTTGTTGCCCGGAGCGACCGAGTCAGCCACCGGAGAGCCTGGCCGCTTCTTGAGGAGCACGATCGGCCGAGCAGTGCTGGTGAGAACGTGCTCATCTTCCTGGCTGGTTTCCGCAACCATCCGGGCAGCGCCCAAGTCCCGTACCATTATCGCAAGTGGCTTCTCCTCTCGGAGCTTGCGGCTCCTCAGGAGTCTGACCGCGGCGTCGTTGGTGGCATCGGCCGCCAGATGAAACCCGCCCAGACCCTTGACGGCCACGACCCGGCCTTCAGCAAGATACTCGCGAGCTTTCGCGATAGGGTCTTCACATTCAGCCGGCTCACCTGAAGGTCCCCGCAAGGTTATCCGTGGACCACAGACCCAGCAGGCGTTGGGCTCGGCGTGGAATCTGCGGTTCAGCGGGTCTTCATACTCCGCACGGCAGTCGGGGCACATCTCGAAGACCTTCATGCTGGTCTTGTCCCTGTCGTAGGGAATGTCCCGGATTATGGTGTAGCGGGGACCGCAGTTGGTACAGTTGATGAAAGGATAGCGATACCGCCGATCTCCCGGGCTTAAGAGCTCGCCGAGGCAATCGGGGCAGGTGGCCAGGTCAGGCGAAATCAGGGTGGAGCGAGCTTCCCCGCGCCGGCTTTCCTTGATGATGAAGCGCTCCTCGCCAGTGGGCTCGAGGAAATTGACCGTGACGGCATCTATCCTGGCCTGGGGAGGCGCTTCGTGAACCAGCGAAGATAGGAAACGCTGGGCCGCCCCCAGCGCGCCCTCGACCTCTATCTTGACGCCTTGGGGGCTGTTCAGAATGAACCCGGCAAGATGCTCACGGTGCGCCAGCCTGTAGATGAAGGGCCTGAAGCCCACTCCTTGCACTACACCGCCCACCGCAACTTTGAGCCTTACCGTTTCGCCCGGCTCTGCTTCTTGGTGGCCAGCTGGGATTCCAACCAACCTATCCATTGATCCAGGCCTTCCTTAGTCTTGGACGACAGCTTGAACACCACGAGCTTGGGATTGATCTTCAGAGCGTTGCCCGCGAGCCGCTCGGGATCCGAGTCGGTATAAGGAACCAGGTCCGTCTTGCTCACCACCAGCACGCCCGATGCTCTGACCATTGGCGGGTACTTGAGCGGTTTATCATCGCCCTCGGCTACCGAGACCAGGAGCACCTTCAGGTCTTCTCCCAGATCGAAGGTGGCCGGGCAAACCAGATTGCCCACGTTCTCGATCACCACCAGGTCGTAGCGCTTGGCCTTAGCCTGAGCGAGATGCTCGCCCACCATGCGCGCATCCAGATGGCATGCATCGCCCGTCGTAATCTGAATTGCCTCGACCCCGTGGCTCCGAATCCTACGGGCGTCGTTCTCGGTAACCAGATCTCCGGTGAGCACCAGCATGCTATATGCTCCGCGGAGACGCTTCGCGGTTTCCTCGATCAGGCTGGTCTTACCCGATCCCGGCGAGCTGACCAGATTAAGGACCAAGGTCTCGCCGCTGGCGAACCGAGCACGGTTGGCCCGAGCGAGGTTCTCATTCTCGGAGACCACCTTCTGTTTGAGATCCACCTTTTTCAATTCACTCCACCTCCACGTCTCTTATGGAGATCTCTGTGCCCGCGACGATATCAAAATCGGACGAGCCGCAGATCTTGCACCTGAAATCATCAAGGCTGATCTCGTAGTTCGCGCCGCAGGCCTTGCACTTGGCCCGGGGCTTAACCTCCTCAATATTGAGATGCCCGCCCTCGAGGCGGGTTCCCTTGGTCAAAGCGTCGAAGCAGAACTCAAGGGAGGATCTGTCCACCCCCGAGAGCGCCCCCAGATCAACTGTGACTGCACCTAAGGTGCTGGCACCCTGATCCTCCAGCACCTTGGTCACAATATCCACTATTCTCGTCGCAATGCCAAGCTCGTGCATTCTATCCTTCTTGCTCGCTCTGGAGATCGTCTGCTATTTGGTCCGCGATCGCGCTGATTCTCTCTGCCAGCGCCGCTGACATGCACTCCGCCACTGAGTGAGGGTCCCCGACCTCGATTCCGTACACGACAATACGAGCGGGAACTGCCGCGCCGCAAGCCCGCGCAAGTTCTATCGCTTGGCCGAAACCCATGGTGTGCGCGTCACTGCCCCTCCGGGTCGGCAGCGATCGTCCAAGGACGAGCTTGACCACTGTGCCGGGTTGGTGTTTGCCCGTCACCATCGAATCGATGATGACGGCCGAATCGCGGTTGAGAATGCGGTCCACAATGTCGAGGCCATCGGAGGTGGATAATTCGAGATCAAAGCCGGGCAGCCTTCTGTGGACTTCAGCGGCCACAATCAGGCCGGCGGCATCGTCCGACATCATGGGATTGCCCAATCCTACGAGGACGCTGCTCGCTGGCATCTAGCCTCGAGAACCCCTCCTGCAGGCAGCGCCGGCGCCGGTCGGGCGCTACTTCCGCGCGGCCAGCACCTTGTCCAGCTGCCCCTGATCGTGAGTCTCCGCGTCAGCTGCCTTAAGCATCTCCGGCCACTTGAGGGGACCCAGCTTCCTCACCTCGTCGGTCATCTTGGTGACCACCTCGACGAACCGCTTGCCTTCCGCCGCTGAAATCCAGGCCAGCTGGAACCGCTCCCGCTCAATGCCGAACTGCTCAAGCATCCGAGCAAGAATATGATAACGTCCGAGGGATTTGTAGTTGCCCTCGAGATAGTGACAATCTCCAGGATGGCACCCCCCAATGAACACAGCGTCGGCTCCCCTCGCGAACGCTGTGAGCACAAACGTGGGGTCAACACGACCTGAACACATGACTCTAATAGGGACCAGGTTAGGCGGATACTTCATGCGGCTAGTGCCGGCGAGGTCAGCCCCGCTGTACGTGCACCATTTGCAGAGAAAACCGACGATCCGTGGTTCAAAACCCTGAATCTGCTTTTCCATTTTTCCCTCGCCTTGCACGATCCAGCATGCGTGATTCTGTATTGCTGAATATTCTACTTGGTGCTCTTAGACTTCGCATCGGCCGGCAGCAAGCCTTCCAGCTTCTTCTTGAGCAGAACCTCATCACCCGGCCGGTAGCCCTTGGTCTGATGGTAGAGAGTCCCACCCTTGGCGAATACGAAAATCGATGGAATGGCCGTCACCCCGAAAGCCTTGGCAAGCGTGCCCGTTTCGTCGCGATAGACGGGCAGGGTCAGCTTCCCACGCTGGAGGTACTGCCCGAGCGCAGTGCTGCTCATGCCCCGGTCCAGCGACACCGCGCAGAACTGAATGCCTTTCGGGCCTAACTCCTCATAGATCTTCTGTAACTGGGGCATCTCGAGCCTGCACGGTCCGCACCAGGTCGCCCAGAAACTCAGCACCACCGGCCCCTTGGTGACCAGGGTGTCCAGAGGGGCCTTCTTGCCCGCCATATCAATCAGGACAAGACCTTTGGTTGTAATCGTAGTTTCAGCCGCTGATGCCAGGGCCGGGAGCATTACCAGCAGACCAATGACCATCAGTAATCTCATGCGTCGCATCAGAAACCTCGTGAGTTACTTTAAGTCACTTTACCAATTGGGCCGCTGGAAGTCAAGCCGCCCCACTCCTTTAGGTGTTGCCTAAGCCTGGGGCGCTGGATAGCTTGCTATTGTGCGCTGGAAGGCCAGGCCGGGATTCTCTCACTTGGACAGGCCCGCTGGTCGGGGCAGGCTCGGAGGAAATCGGTGCGAGGCGAGCAACGGGATTACTTTGAATCAAACCTCGAGGCCTGCAACCTTTGCCCGCGCAAGTGCGGCGTCAATCGGCGTGCCGGCCAGCTCGGCGCATGCCGCGCTGGAGCCCAGCCAAAGGTCGCCAGCCACTGCATTCACGTCGGCGAAGAACCGCCCATATCGGGAAGTTCAGGGTCGGGAACCATCTTCTTCTCCCACTGCACCATGGCCTGCGTTTACTGCCAGAATTACCCCATAAGCCAGCTGGGTCACGGCAACCTGGTCGAGGTCGTGGACTTGGCCCAGATGATGCTCGAGCTCCAGGGTCAAGGCGCTCACAATATCAACCTGGTAACGGCCACCCATTTCCTGCCCCACATCGTCGAGGCCATAGACCTGGCAAGGGCCCGAGGTCTCAAGCTGCCCATCGTTTACAACGACAGCGGCTACGAATTGCCCGAGACCATACGGATGCTAAACGGCATTGTGCAGGTCTATCTCGCCGACATGCGCTACGCGAGCCCTCAATACGCTGCCCGATACTCCGGTGCACAGGATTATCCTCAGATGAACAGGCTCGCGATCGGCGAGATGCTGGCATCGGTCGGCCATCTCAAGTGCCGGGGGTGCCTCGCCGAGAGCGGCCTTGTGATACGCCATCTGGTCCTCCCCTCGCTGGTTTCAGAGACAGCCAAGATCCTGGAATACATATCAAGCGAGATCTCAAAATCCACCGCCGTCAGCCTGATGTCCCAATACTTCCCTGCCAACAGGGCCCAACTCTACCCGGAGATCAACCGCAAGATCACCCGATCGGAGCACGATGCTGCAGTAGCCCTGCTCGACCGCTACGGTCTCTGCCATGGCTGGATTCAGGACTACGGAGCTTTTGGAAGGCCCGTAGCCTAAAGAGAGCCGTGCTTCACGCCGATAAACTACTAGGTGTCTCGTTCCGGAGTGATCCTATTGGCAGAGACTGGGACAATAGAACCTTTGCTTGGCTGGGGCTATCCCGCCGGGGCCGACGGCCGGCCGCTGGCTCAGGGAAGGGCGCTGGCCCTGCCCTTCGACAAGTACGCGCTTCTCTTGAGGCTCTATACATCGCCTTCCGCTATCGTGGTCAGCGATTCCGGGAATCTCGCTACAACGTCCCACCCACCTTACGAGATCTTCCCTGCCGCTGACCTGCTTTCCGAAGAAGAGACGACCGGAGCCACTGCCGAAGCCATCGAGCGCATGGGACTTAAGGGGATCTTTGACCCCGATCCCGCCGAGTCCATCAGGTCGATTCCGTTGTCCGATGCAGCCGTCACCATCGGGAGTCTGCTGATAATGGCCACGCCCGGCCGCCTCAACGAAGCTGCCGACGAGATTCAGAAGTGCCGTTCGGCGGAATTCAGTAACCTCGCGGCACAGGCCAGGGCTGTCGCGATCCGGTACGAATGGGATCTTCTCAAGCATACCTACCGCTGCCCGTCACCCTGCGTAGTGACCGATTACCAGCGGAGGATAGTGTGCGCCAATAACGTGCTGTGCGACATGCTCGGCAGGACCGCAGACGAAATTGTCGGCACGTCCCTCGATGACCTGATCCACTTCGAGCGCGAAATCACGGCCGCGATTCCCTCCAACCCCGAGTCTATAGAAGTGACGACGCCGATCTTCATGAAACCCTTGTTCCTCTTCTTCATATCGAGCGTCAGCGTTACCAAGATCTCAACCGCTTGCGGCGAGAGGACAATATACGTCTTCCAGGATGTTTACACCGATCGCAGAGCAGGCAACAGCAACATCCTGCTGATTCAGAAGATGTCGAGTATGGTTCTTTCCGGCGGAGCGCCCCAAACGGTCGTACGCAGACTGATAAACCTGCTGACGTTGACGTTGAGCTGCGGCCTCGTGACTGTCCTCAGGCGCAAGGAGAACAACGAGATGCTGGTCACCCCCTACTCCAACCGGAAGCCGGAGACCTTCCCGGCCAATGTCCTGGAGGCCGCAAGAGAGCCGATCCTCGAGTCCTTCTTCTCTGCTGGCAGTCCGGTGTTCTGCGACAATGTCGAGAAAATGTGTGCGGAAGGAAGCTTCTTCCGGCGAGTTTCCGAGATCGAGCGGTTCGCGCTCCTCCCCATCGGCGACGGGACGGCCTTCGAACACGCGGTCCTGGTCGCCTGGACTAGGAAAGACACCGGGCTTGGACCCGAGGCGATGCCCCTGCTTCGCATCATCGCGAATTTGATCGGCTGCGTCCTTACGAACATCAGACTGACAACGGACAACGAGCAGGAGAAGGAGACTCTGCGGAGGTACACCAGATTGACAGCGGGCAGAGAGACCCGGATGGCAGACCTCAAGCGGGAGAACGCCCAGCTACGGGATCTGCTGGTCGAGCTCGGCGCACCGCGAAAGGAGTAAAGGGCAGCATGGTCGAGACGTCGCGGACCCTGGAAGGGCGTTACGCCAACGCTTTTGTAGAGATCCTGGGACAACTCTCCGAGGTCGACTGTTCCTCGGAAGCCTCGGCGTCTTTATGGTTGTCGCGTTTCCTGGAGAGCCTCGACCAGACCCTCGAGCTTGCCGGAAGCGGAGTGCTCGTGTCAACCGGCATGGACTTCGCCACCCTGGCCAAGCACGGCTCGACGGCTACCGAGATCGACAGCGCGGTGGCACAGCTCAAGCGCGCGGCCGATCTTTCGTCCTCCACGGGAAAGAGCACCGGCCGTGAAGGCGCGTACCGCGCCCGCCAGAAGCTGCTGACCCTTATAGCAGATGGCGCCACGGCGACAGTCTTGCAGTCGCATCTTCCCGATTCCCGCGCCATGTGGTTGATCTTGATCACGCCAGATGCACCGACCGAGCCCGTTGTCGATATCCTGCGCCTAGTCAGCCGGCACATCACGGCTCTGATTGAAAGCGTGGTCCTGAGAAGTCAGTTGGCTCAGTCGGAAGCCGCCGGCGAACGGATGGCCAAAGAACTGACCGAGATGCAGGTCTGCTCACTCAACATCATGGAGGACCTGCAGCGCAAGAACCGGGACCTCTCGACCCTCAACCGAGTATCCCGGGAAATAACGAGCCATACCGGCCTCTCCGACCTTGCCCAGGCCGCCGTGAGCGCGATAGCGAATACTTTCGAAGGCTCATGCGTCGGTCTCTACGTCCGCGACCCGGCCAGGTCGTGCTTCGTGCCACACTACACCGCCGGGCCGGTCCCTCAAACGACCGAGGACCTCACGGTCAACTCGTCCGACGAGCTTGCAACCCGGCTTGCCGCGGGTGAGGAGATTACCTTCGGCACGGCCAGGGAAATGCCCGTGCTGCCTTTGGTCAAAGCTGTCGATGCCAAGTCCGGGTTGGTCATCCCATTGCATTCCAAAGACGGTCTCTTGGGTTTCCTGGTGGTCTGCGAGACTCGCTGGCATCGCGTGTTCACTGAGGACGAGCGGGAGAACCTGCGAATCCTGGCATCGACCCTTTCGGTCGCAATCGAGAACGCCATGCTGCTCGCCAAGACCTCGGGCCAGATCGAAGAGATGAACCTGCTGACCGAGTACATCGAGACCGTAGTCGATAGCGCCGATCTCGCGATCCTGGCGGTGGGCTCAGATCTCAAGATAGGTATGATCAACAAGGGTTTTGAGCGGATGTACGGGCACTCTCGGGATCAGTTCATAGGCAGGCACCTCTTCGAAGCGTTCCCCTACCTGCCGGAACAAGGCTTCGAAGATGTTGTCCGCGAGGTACTAAGCGGCAGGCCCTTCGTCAAGTCCGGATGGCGCCGCAGGACGCTTGGGGGCCGCGAGTTAGTACAGAACTTCCGCATCTTTCCTCACAGAGCCGCCAATGGTACCATCATCGGCGGAATTGTCATGATCGAGGATATTACCGAAAGAACTAACCTTGAGGCTCAGCTTGCCAGATCAGAAGCGAAGTTCCAGAGCCTGGTCGAGGAGCTTGGAGATGGCTATGTGATCCTGACTCAGGGCCGGGTGGTCTATGCCAACAAGGCAGCCTCGAACCTCACCGGCATTCCTGCGGCTGAGCTGCTCGGCTCCGAAATCAGCCGCGTGCTCTCGGACGAGGAACTTGTCGCCGAGTGCACGCAACCGACCGGCAAGAAGATCCGCCGCGAATCCAGACTGATCCACAGCACCGGAACCTGGATCCCTGTGGAGTTGAGTTTAAACACCTGCGAGTATGGCGGGAGCCAGTCAGTCTCGGTAGTGGTCAGGGATGTGACCGAGCGCAGGAAATTCGAGAAGCAGCTGGAACTCAAGAATCGGGAGATGTCGGTCAGAAATGAGCAGGTGACTCGGCTTAATTCGGAGCTGGAGGCCATGGTCACCAAATTGAAAGAATCGCAGGACAATCTGATCAAGTCTGAAAGGCTGGCTGCCATCACCGAGACTTCGGTGGCG
>DATKKY010000352.1:0-8557 GCA_035542695.1 bacterium
GTGCTATCCGCGCTGTTCCCTACGATCGTGTTGTTGACAAGGAGCGAGCTGTCGTATCGAATGTAAATCCCGCCACCATCGGTGCTCGTCCGGTTCCCCGAGATGATGTTGTTGCTGACCGTCCGCAGGTGCAGGCTGTTACTGCTCCAGAGGGCGATCCCCCCGCCTCCGAATCCGCCTGCAGCATTCCCGGAGATGATGTTGTTTTCAATGACCGGCGTGGAGAACGCCCCAACGTAAATCCCACCACCGCAGTAGGGGGCGACATTGTCCTTGATCAAGCAGTCCCGGACAACTGGCTGCCCGCTGGTATCCGATTGGTCCTCAAGGAAGGCGATTCCGCCTCCGGAGTCAGCCTGGTTATCGCATATGATGCAGTGCTCGATCAGCGGCCAAGCGTTGACCGAGACCACACCACCACCCGTGCCATTCCAATTGCTGTTGTGGGAGATATTGTACTGGATCAAGCAATGGCTCACCGTCGGCGACGACAGAAAGCAGTACACGGCACCTCCCCGGACATCTGGGAACTGCGAAGCCGCCCGGGCGTGCTCAATTCGGCAGTATTCCAGTATGGATGTGCTGTCTGATCTCACGAACCGGATGCCACGCCATTCATCCTGAGAGATAGGCGAGTCCCAAGTAAAGATGATCGAGTCTTGGGCAGTCCCCGAGGCGTGAAGAGCTCCGTTCACCAGCAGCCGGTAAGCCCCGCGGAAGCGCACCTCCACGCCGGCCTGGATCGTGAGAACGCTGCCGGACTGAACCACCAGGTCGCCCTCAACCCAATACGGGCTGCCGGGCAGGTCCCAGACACCATTCACGTTCCCACCCACGACCGTCCCGGCGAGCCCGTAAGCTGCCCCGCCGAGGAGAATGAGCAGGGCCGTTCCCAACACCAATTCCCAATTGGGACTGCAACCCATCCGTGGCGTGACGCACATCCCGCGTTTGAACCATGTCGGGCAAAACCGACCGCCAATCAAGCTCAACATAAGACCTCCCTTATGAGTAGAGCGGCATGCCAAGAGACCTGCTGGTTGATTGAAATGCTCCGGCGCTTTCCGAAATCAATCCACCATCGCAAGTCCCGTGCCATCACACCAGGTGCCGGTCCATGGCTATCTGTATCAGTATCCCCTGTTTGGATGTTGGGCCCCCGGATTGGATCCAAGCGGGATGGAGATTCTGCACCGCCGTCTCGCAAGGTGCAATTTCAGGGAAGCGCGGGGACTCGGTACGGACTTCTGCGGGAATAGGTCAACCGGTCCGGTGTTCCCAGCTCGACTCGAGGACCGACATCAGTATGGTGTTCTCGATTCGAGATTGGAACACAAGATCGGTCAGATCGCCTAGGACCCGACCTCCACATTCAGATTGTAGATCACGTTGTCGGTCCAGAAGCGCACGCAGATCAAATACGTGCCGGTCTCCGTGGCCGTCCATGATTCGACGGAAGGATTCACCGTGTCGGTATGACTTGTATAAACACCCCCATCCGCGCGGGTGATCTGGAGCCGACGAGTAGTGCCAGTCGATGTGATCTCGGTAGCTGTTACCGTCATGGTCTGCCCGGCGGTGAGATTGATTGAGTAGTAGTCAGCGTCCACATAGGCACCGCGAAGCCCTTCATGCAGACCGGCTGTGATCGGTGCCGCTTCGTCAGGGAAGTCATTGTCCTCGAACTCGTCGTCCGGGGCAGGATCAAGAGTCCTCATCTGGAGATGATACATAACCAAGTGAGAATCATCGTAGCTCTTCCCGGTCTCCACCCAGTAGGTCCCGGGCATGAAGGTGTAGAAGAAGCTGGGCACACTCCACCCAGGATGGACTGACGTGCCCATGGTGCAATAGTCTTTGCCGTCCGCTCTTCTGAAGTTGATTTTCCAGCTGATGCGGTCCGTGTCGGGGCTGGCCGCCACCGTCGTCACTTCTATCTTCTTGGTTTGGGTCACGGTGAAGCGGTACCAATCTGTCCTCTCGGCCCCGCCACAGGAGGTCAAACACGGATAGTCCGTGGCGAGTTCGACGGGCGTCGCCGCCGCGATCGAATCATTGGGCTCGAACCTGTCCCGGATGTGCTCGCAGTCGAGCGGGCCGGTGGTGAAGTGGAAAGCCACCGCGTGCTCCATGGCGTTGCTGTTGGCGTCGGTCACGCTGGTATCGACGTGCGCGGTGTAGGTCGTTGCGGGTTCGAGAAACCCCTTCGGAAAGAAGGTGGCTTTGTGCTGGGCGGCGTCGTAAGCGACCGAGTAAGCCTGGACTCCATCTACGTGGAAGGCAAGGGTGTCAATCGATGCGGGGTCCATAGCCTCCGAGAAGGTGACCGAAACGACGGGGCAGGGGCTGACATCTGTTGCCCCATCGGCTGGTGCTGTCGCGATTACGGTAGGGGCCTTTTTATCCTGGGAGGTCCCGCCATTGTCCCCGCAGCCCGGAACCAACCCAAGGGCAAGCAGGACGATGAAGAGCAGGCCCACCGCGACCGGGGACCCTACGAGCGGACCGCAGGACATGAAACTGTGCCTTCGCCGAAACCCTCTCATCATGTTCCACCTCCTATGGTTACTCTCCCCCTCTAAGCTCCGAAATCGTTGCTGCGTCCCCGATCCCCCGCACCCCACGACCGAAGGCCCTACGGGGTCACCCCAACATTGAGTGTGTAGTCCACGTCGTCGGCCCACCAGTTGACGTAGATCAGGTGCTTGCCGGTCACCGTCGCGGTCCAAGTCTGAACCCCGGGGTTGGCGTGGGCATCACTGCTATCCTGGACGGTGTAGAAGTTGCCGACGGTGTCGGCGATGGCCAGGCGATAATGGGTTCCGGTCGTCGTGAGCTCGGTTGCGGTCGCTGTGATGGTCTGGCCGGTGGTGAGATTGAGTGAATAATAGTCCACGTCCACATATGCACCTTTGAGGTTCTCAAGCAGGCCCGGCTCGATCGGAGTCGCCTCGTCCGGGAAGTCATTGTCCTCATACTGGTCGTCGGGGGCGGGGTCCAGGGCTTCCAGCTTGAGGCGATAAAGCATCAGGCGCCCATCCGTGTGTTGATTCCCAAGTTTGAGCCAGTAAGTTCCGGGCAAAAGCGTGTGGTGCTGGATCAGCGTCCCCCCCGGGACATGCACACCCCACCCGGTTGGGGAATAGCTTTCGCCATCCTCTCTCAAGAAGTCGAGCCCCCAGCTGAAGCTGCCGGCGTCCCCGGGGGTGACGGAGGCTACGTACATGGTCACCTTTACCTGCTTCGTTTCAGCCAGCGTGAACCGAAAGTAATCGTACCTCTCAGCACCTCCGCAGGACGTCAGCCCAGGATAGGAGGCGTCGGTCTCGATGGATGTTGCCGAGGCGATGTCGTCATCGGGCTCGAACCGGTCCCGAAGGTGGGCACAGTCCAGGTCCCCCGTTGTGAAGTGAAAGACGACAGCCTGCGCCATGGCGTTGCCGCTCGAGTCCTTCACACCCGTCTCAATGTGGACGGTGTACTCAGTCGACGGCGAAACCACGGTGAACGGAAAGAGCCTGGCCTTGTGACGGGTACTGTCGCAAGTCACCAAGCCAGCCCGGACTCCATCTATGTAGAAGGTCAGCGTGTCAATCGAGGTTGGGTCCATGGCTTCCGAGAAGTGGACTTCAACTATCGGGTAGGGACTGACATCGGTCGCCCCCGCAGTGGGCACGGTCGACAGCACGGTCGGCGGCGTAGTATCCTTGCCAGGCCCGCTCGGTGATCCGTTGTCGCCACAGCCGGCGACAAGTGCCACCACAGCGAGTGCTATCGCAAGCAAACCGAGCGTGCAGCGCGGTGGAAGTCCCAGCATCAGGCGACCGTGAGATGCGCGCATCTTCTCATTCCTCCTTGGCTTTCGAGCCCAATCTCGATCCCGGTCCCATACTCCCCGATCCCAAACCCACGTGGCGGCCCGATTTTGCCATCTGCCCGATTCGGCGTCAAGCACCATCGGGCTCGGCGGGCCCGCTCGCGCTGCCGACGATATTAGGCCCCGGGCGTGTCAAGTTGCTACGTATAATGCCGATAAATAGGTTAGGCGAGTTGGGCCCAGACCGGTGCAGGTACGACCTGGCAGGACGGGGTCCTATAAGGAGCCTTTGCATGGCTGTGCAAGTCCGCAAGAAACGGATCGATGAGATCCTGCTTGAGAGAGGTTTGATAACCCAGCAGGCGCTCAAGGAAGCTCTGGCCGCCCAGAAGCTGCACGGCGGCAGGATCGGTTCCCACCTGCTTCGCCGCGGCTACATTGAGGAATCCGATCTGGTCGAAGCCCTGGCGGTCCAGTTGGGCTGCCCGGGCGTGGTGCTATCCTCGCTCCGAATACTGCCTGACGTGGTGAGGCGCGTTCCCCAAGAGCTGGCCCTGTCGCGCAAGGTGATGCCATTCGAGTTCGATCCCAAAGAGAACACCCTCAAGATAGCTTGCGAAGATCCCACTGATGACGCGCTTGCAGGGGAACTCAGCTTCATCGCATCAGGCGCGAAAATCGAGCTTCACGTCGCAGCCCAGACCGCGTTGGATACGGCGATCGCCAAGTACTACCTCGGGCGGGAGACCCAAGATGAGCAGGCGCAGATGCCGACGGTGCTTTTCGTAACCGATGAGGAAGAGGCGGTGCCGCTTGTCCAGACGCTGCTTCAGCGCTACAACTATGATGTCGCCGCTACCGCCTCGACCGACGATGTGCCTGAGCTGCTTCAAAACCAGCAGTTCCACACGGTCTTTGTCCGGGAATCGCTCCCCGGATCGCGGAGCGAACTGGTGGAGCAGGTGCGCCAGCTTTCACCGAGCACCGTCGTACGTTACTACGACAATCTCGGCTCCCTGTTGCTGGGCGATTCGCCCGCCATCGACTCCGAGCTCTTCCTCAAGAACCTCGATCTACTGACCGCGTTGCTGGCTTCCAAGGCCCAATTGCCGGAGAATCATACCAATCGTGTCGCGCAATATGTCGAGAGACTCTGCCGCAAGCTTCGGCTGCCGGACCGCGAGAGACTGGTGATCGCCAACGCAGCCTACGTCGCTGACCTCGCGGCGTCCTACTATGGCCCCACGAAGCTGGGTGATGCGCATCAAAACATCCGGATCACCATCAAGCTGTTGGCATCGCTCGAGTATCCGCCCGCGGTGCTCCAGGTACTGCGGCATGTGTACGCGGACCTTGAGGCAGAAGTGGCGAGCGACCGTGAAGCCGCGGCGCCGGCCGAGACCCTGCCAATCGATATTCTGGGAGGCAACATCATCACGGCCGTTGACTTGCTGTGCCGCGAGGTCCCAGCGAGCGAGCACCTCTCGCTCGACAGGTTCAACGCCATCCAAAGCACGCTGCGCGCTGAGATCGGGAGGAAGCTGCTTCCGGATGTCGCCGAAGCGCTGATCCAGATGCTCCGCGAAGCCGCGCTGGAGAGCCGACCGACCCGGGCACCGATCCAGCTGATGGTGCTGGCCGAAGACCCGGAGACTCAGCCGCTCGTCGAAGCGAGGTTCAAGAACGAAGGCTTCCGCGCGGTGGTGTTAGACAACATCGGTGCACTCGCGGAGCTCTACCAGCGGAGCGCGCCGGACCTGGTGATCCTGGCCGCAGTGGGAAGTCCCGCCAGGGTGCTTTTCACGATTGATGAAGTCGCCAAGGGCGGCGTTGACTTCAAGCGAACGCCGACCCTATTGCTGGTGGACCCTCGCTCTATCTCCAAGCTGTCCAGCATCCTTGCGCGAGGCATGACCGACGTGATACTGATGGATCCTAACCTGGATATCCTGGTTCGCCGCGTCAGGAACTTGGTTGCAGGGGCGATGATCACCAGCGACACAACGGCGGAGGCGCAGTTGGATGGCTCAGGTCCAGGTACCCAGGGCCGCTTGACCGACATGAACCTGTTCGATCTGCTGCAAGCCTTGGGGCTTGGCCGCAAGACCGTCAAGATAACCATCAGCCCGAACGATGTTCAGGTCGGGAGACTGGTGCTCTACCTTGACCAGGGCAGCATTACCTATGCCAAGACCGAGCAGAGAACGGGGGCTTCAGCAGTACACGAAGCTCTCTCGTGGGCAGGAGGCACCTGGAAGATGGAGCCCGTCAAGCCTGAGGATCTACCTACGCCCAACAACAAGCTCTCCAATGAATCCATCCTGATGGAGTGGTGCCGGTTGCAGGACGAAGCAGCCGAAGCTCCAACCAAGGCCTGAGCCAGGGCCGAGACCCGTCACAAATCGTTGCTGCGTTACCGTTCCGCGCGCTTGCTATCGCCGGGACTTCTGCCGCGATTCGCCGCTTCCCCTCGAATGGGGAGCTCCAGACGTCGCGCGGGACCTGCCTGACGCGCCCCGCTGGAATTGCTGCGGAGGAGCCTGCTCACCGCGGGCTCGGCTCTGCCAGTCCTGGAGCCTGGCCTTCATATCAGCCTCTCGCTGACGGCTGTCCATCTGGCGCCGGAGCTCTTGCGAATTGGACTCGTAGGTCTGCCTGACAGTCCTGCTGGGTGAGCGGTCTGCAGGCATCCAGCGGTTCCCATGTCGCATCTGCCACCCTTGAGTGGTCCTCCGATAGACGGTCCCATCTCGGCCGATGTACACATTGTTGCGGGGCTCAGAACCCGGGCCGACTTCGCCTCCCGCCGATGAGCGAGCTTCGGGCATCCCGCCCCGACTGACCTCGCCCCCTCTTCCCGGGAGTGCTTCCAGATGGCGCACCGGCACCTTGCCTCCCGGCGACACCACGACTCGGCCGGTCGCGGGATGGGGCTGACTTCCCAGGAAATCACCGGTCCGCAGAACACCCGAGGTCCGTTGCCGATAGACATTGGAGCTCTCGAAGTGCCTCGGCGTCTGATCGTAGAAAGGCGCCCGCGCGCCGGGATGGGTGTGCGAGAAGTAGGGCTCATCGAAGCTGTGGTGATGACCGCGGTAAAAACCGTGCCGGTAGCCATAACGGTATCCGCCGGGGCCCCACCAGCCCGAATAGAAGGGCCTCGGCCAGCCATCACCCAGCCATCCGTAGCCCAGGCCGAATGAGAAACCCCATCCGAAGAAGGGGCTGTAGTGAACGCCAAAACCAAAGGTTGCGGGCCACGGATAGTAGTAGTGGTGATACCAGCCGTGATAGTGGTAGCCCGTGCCGTACACGATGCAACCGAACTCGGGGAAGGACCACAGGTACCCGGGTGTATAACCCACGTAGACGATGTCGGGCGTGTAACCATAGACATAAACGTACCTGACGTTGTAGACCGGGCACGACGGCGGAATGTTGTAAATGTCTTCCGGAACCGCAGCGCACACGGACCAAGGCCCCGCCGGTTGATCCGAGGCAAACCAGACCGCGTGATCGCAGCAGTAATACTTCCCGCCTATCAGCAGGACATCCTTATCAGTGTTGACGGCGTAGGACATATCGGTACCGCTGATCCTCTCGAAGTCCGGATCGCCATCGTAGGCGACATCAAGATCGGCGGTCTTCCGGTCAACCTCGGCCGTCTGCGGCACCTGCTGGTCAAGCAGGGCATCCTTGGCCTGCTGCGTGCCAGCGACGCTCGCGAGAACATCTCCCATCTCGGAATCAGCGGGTATCCGCGCGAAGTCGGCCGGCAATTGATCAGACCGTACGAAGGTCCAGCGGTCGCCGGTCAGGCTGTCGGAGGTATACCAGCGCCCTGATAGCAGCACAAAGTATCGCTGCGACTTGATGTCCATGATCACATCACTCTCGGTGTTGGTCATGTACAAGAGGTTAGTGCCCTCGATAGGCGAGAACTGGGGGTCGCCGTTGGCAACAACCAAATCGGCGGGTTCGGTCGCCACAATCACCACCGGGGCCACATCCCAGCCCGTCAACGTGGAATCTCGCGGCTCAGCCGGTTGCTTGCCCCGGGCTGCAAGATCCGCGACGTCACCAGGAACATCGTCGGTCACTCGCCATCCGCCGGTCACCTCACGGGACTCATACCAGTATTGGCCGCCTTTGAGGAAGTACTTGCCGGTGGAGCGATCGAAGACAATGAAGAAAGGTGTGTTGACTACATATAGAAGATCCGAATTCTCGGCGCGCTCGAGTTTGGGGTCTCCGTCGATTGAGACCAGGACCGCTGGGTAAGTGACAAAAATGATCCTCGGTGGACTGTTCTCCAGGTTCCCTGAGGCCGCCTGATCATTTCGGCCCGCATCGGCGCTTGCTCGTAATGCCTCAAGCGAAAGCGCTAGGTCCCACTGGGGAAGCTCGCGCTCCAGAATGCCGCGCAGCGTTCGGGCAGAGGCGGCCGCACTATCCGGAAACCTGGCATCGGTCACTTGTGCATCGAGCAGCCGAGCCGTGTCGGTCTCGCGGTCAGTCGAGACCCGCGCGTCTATCCAGACGGCGCCGAATACCGGGCTGTCCATGGAGGCGGTCTTGATGGCGACAGCTGCAGTTGCCGTGAGATTGTCTCCGTCATATGACTGCACCTGGGGCTCGTACATGGTGATCTGAGCTTCCGGTGTCGTGAAATCCCGCGGCCACTCCTGGCAGAATCCGGCAGCTGCTACTACCGAAATCGCAATAAGAGCCAAAAAGGCT
>DATKKY010000353.1:0-4908 GCA_035542695.1 bacterium
GCGTGGCTGGTGGATTTGCTTTTGTCGCCGACAGCGACAGCGGTCTGACGGTGATCGACGTCAGCAATCCGGCATCGCCGGTGATTGTGGGCTCCCTGGACACGCCGTGGTCGGCAGAGAAGATAGAGGTCGGTTCGGGACTTGCCTACATCTCGGGCTCTCACGAGGTCAGGGTGATTGACGTGAATGACCCGCGCGCTCCAGCGCAGATCAGTTCGATAGCATCTGGATGGTCTGAGCACGTCTGCGTGTCCGGGAACCTGGCCTTTGTGGTGGACAATTACTGGCCCTTTCGTGCGGACCTTCACATCATCGATGCCAGCGATCCGCGATCGCCCGCGCAGGTAGGCCAGTACACGACTTGGTCACATTGCAGTGCTGACCTTTGTTTCTTGGCTAGCGGACTGGCCGTGGCGGGGGGGTATGCCCTTATCACGGTATGGGACCAACGATACAGCATGATGCAAGACCAGTGGTATTACTGCCATCGCCTTGAGGTCGTCGATGTGAGCAATCCGCTTGAGATCAAACAGGTGGGCGGTCTCCTCACGGGAAGCCGATTCCCAGGACCGGTTTGCGCTATCGCTGGTTTCGCTCTTATGTGCCTGGATGATGGGCGCGTTCAGGCGATCGACGCGAGAGACCCTAGCCATGTGGCGGTGTTCAGCGAGATTCAGCTCTCGGGCACTCTCAATGACATCATGATATCAGGCGGCTATGCGTACGTGGCGGCAGGAAAATCCGGGCTCTTCGTGCTCGGTTCGCCGGGCCCGCCGGGGAGCGTGATCGCCGGGATGGTGCGAGGTGAGTGCGGAGACGCCGTGGCCGGGGTGGTGGTCGAGCTCGATGGCGCCGCGACTAAAGGCGTGGTGACCGCCGAAACCGGCACCTACCGGTTTGACAAGCTCGAGGTGGGGGACTACACCGTGACCCCCTGGAAGCCTGGGCTGGTTTTCGCGCCGCCCTCCAGGTCGTATGACAGTCTTACGAGCGACCAGCTAGGCCAAGATTTCGTTTGGGAGAACCCGGGGCCTGCCCACGCAATTGCAGGTACGGTCTGGGACGGCTCGGGCGGCCCGCTGAGCGATGTCATTGTCAACATCACAGGTTGTGGCTGGGTGACGGATACTACTGGGGTGGATGGGGCATACGAGTTTGATCGGCTTACTCCCACGAAATTCACCTACGAGGTTGCTCCCGAGAGGCGCGGATGGGTCTTCATCCCGCCCGCCAGGCAGTACCCTGGCCTGACGAGCGATTCGATAGATCAGGATTTTACTGGCCACTGGGTCGGCTTCAGTATATCGGGCCGGGTCGTCGCAGACAGCGGCTCGGGCGAATGGGGTGTCCCCGACGTTGCCGTGACACTCTCAGGGGATGCGGATATGCAGGTCATGACCGATGCCTCCGGCAACTACGACTGTGCCGGTCTCTCTCCAGGGGTCTACGATGTGGCCCCGTCGAAAGCGGGTTGGAACTTCACTCCGCTCAGCCGGCATTATCCACATTTTCACATGGACATGACCGGGGAGGATTTCGTCGGAGTGGCTGAGAAATATACCGTTTCGGGGGTGATACGCGACGGCTCCGGCAATAGACTCGAAGGTATGGTCGTCAGAGCAGCGGGCCAGCGGGCGGCAGTGGATACGACTGGGGTAGACGGGGTCTACGTCTTGGCGGGCCTCGAGGCTGGTGATTACGTGGTCAGTCCATCCAAGGTCGGCTGGGTGTTCTCACCGGAGCGCCGGAGCTACTCGCCTCTGGCGAGCGACCAGAGCGACCAGGACTTCGCCGCTCAGTGGGTGGGCGTCGGGATTAGCGGGTGCGTCAGCGGGCCGGGCGACGAGGGCGTCGGCGGGGTCAGGATAGAGCTCGCGGGCGATGCGAGCCGAATTGATACGACTGATGCTGCCGGGTGCTATGCTTTCACGGGGCTCGAGCCGGGATCGTATTCGGTCGCACCGTCGAGGTTGGGCTGGATGTTTGAGCCGAGCGTGAGGCAGTATCCTGCGCTAGCCACAAGCCAAGCCGAGCAGGACTTCACGGGCACGGTAGTGGCCTTTGTGCGGGTGTCGCGGGCAGTTGGGGGTGCAGTGAGGATCGAGGCTTTGCCTGGCCGGGCTGGCAGCCTGGAGGTCACTGCCTTCGCCGTGACCGGGCAGCGGTTGTGGAGAACTGAGGTGGAAGCCTCGCTGGGCGAACCGAGCGTGGTGGAGTGGAACTGCGAGAATGCCGCCGGTCGCAGGGTGGCGTCAGGAGTCTATATCCTGCGGGTCACGGGCGCGGGTTTGGACGAAACCAAGAAGATCACGGTCGTAAGGTAGGCCTGCGGAGTCCGTCCCTGGGAACCGAGTACACCTTGGTGACAGCCAACAGGGGATGGTAGTCTTCCTCCACGTACAGTTTCTTCGCAACCAGCAATATCGGATAGACCAAGAGGGCCGCGCCTGTAAAGAGAAACCACCAGCGCATTGAGCCGGTAGCTACGAGCAGCGCCAGCATCACGGCGTAGCCCAAGACCCGCCCGGAGTTGAGCATGAACTCCCGCGCGATCATCCCGCCAGCCTTGTCCTCAATCTTGTCCAGCACTATGGCAAAGAGAAACGGGTAGGTCATGGTGCTCGCGACGCTGACCAGGCCCGAAAGCACAGTCCAGCGGCCGAGGGTCTCTGCCCAGGAGAGCGCCATGGTAAGGAGCGCCAGGGCCATCACGAAGGGGAAGAAGTACTTGAGGCGCCGCGCCTGCCGGTCGGAGAACCTCGAGACGATCAGAGCACCTACCACTCCCACCAGCCCGAGATAGGAGAGATAAGTCCCGAATTGAAGCTCTCCCTGGAGGAAGCGAAGCCCGTAGAGCGGAATTGCCATATTGCCGGCCTCCCAAATGCCCTGGATGAACTTGAGGAAGCGCAGACCGTGCGATCGCTTGAGGACATCGCCGAAGGTGTAGGGAATGTCCAGCCCAGGTAGGCGTGTGGCCTTGTAGATCAGGATGACGCCCAAGATGGAAGCCGAGGTGACAAGGTACGCGATGCCCAACCGGGCGATCACCAGGCCGCTCGCAAGCGGAACGACCGTGTTCAAGATCGGTCCCACGACGATCAGATGGCCTGCCGAAGTCGCCCGCTTGGAACTGTGGGATAGCAGGAAGTACCGGATGTTGTACGGTACCCAGAAGTAGAAGATGATCAGGCCGTTGCCAAAGTAGTAGAGGAGCATCACCGGGAGAGTGGGCCGCGCCAGATACACGAAAATGCATACCAGTCTTATGGCAAAGGCTGCCACCAGAAAGGCCTTGGTGCGTATCTTCCTTGCGAAGAGGATGAAGGGCAGGGGGGTCGCGAAGAGCACGATGTAGCCGAGTACGATTTCCGCGTTGGTGAAGTGCCGCTTGAAATGGACCAGGAGCATGGAGAAAGCAAAGATCTCGAAGGCCGTGAAGAGCTTCTGCAGATTGAAGATCTGGCCTAGTTCGTTCGGCGCGCGGCTGTTCATGGCGGTCCGGTCCAAAGCCTCCTCTTCAGGCATACTCGAAAGCCCAAGATATTACGAAGAGCCCCCCTGGTCAAGATCAAGGTAATTGACTTCAGGGTCTTGACATTCGGGCCGATACCGATTATGTTGTGAATCGCAGTTCATGACATGAATACGCTGTCACATATTGAGCCGGGATTCACGGGGTCGGGCGAGGTGGCTGATGGCAGGCTGAGCGTTTGGGCAGCCGGGAGGACCTCGGGTTCCAAGGCCGGTCGGAAATAGAACTGAGGAATGTGGCATGTCAGAGCCAGAAGAAGTCTCGGGTTTTCCAGGCGGTTCGGGAGACAGCAGTGCGCCTGGTGCCGGCACGTCCCACGAGTCTGAGACGCTTTCTCGGAAGGATCGGGAACGCGCCATGCATCGGGATCAGATCCTGGAGGCAGCGAGCAAGCTGCTCGACCGCAAATCCTACGGCGAGATCACGGTGCAGGAAATCGCAGCGGATGCCGAATTCAGCGTCGGCTACATCTACAAGATCTTCGAGAGCAAGGAAGACATTTATGTGACGCTGGTGAGGCACCAGGGCGATGAGCTAGTTGCCATCCTCGACCGCGAACTGAGCGCGAGCCTGGGATTCGAGGAGCGTCTGAATAATGCGGTTCGCGGCATTTACGAGTGGTTGGATAGTCATCCGTTTACCGCGGATCAGATGCACGAGATTAGTTACCTGACTCGCGCTCTTCCGCGACTTGCAGCTGCCCACGCAGACCGGGAAGACCAGTTCCAGGAGAAGGCCCACGCTTTCTTGAGAGAAGGCATCCAGGCTGGAGTGCTCCAGGGCGACATTGAGATCATGATGAGGACTCTTCGCGCATTGATATGGGGATTGGTTGGGGAGGAAATGCTCCATGGCGTTAAGTCGGGTGACTGGACCGGATACGCGCCCGTGGTAGCGCGCGTTTTCATGCGCGCATTCGCGCCGGAAAGAGGCGATAGATAGCATGATGTCAACCGTGGGCAGTCATCTGGAAAGTAGGCAGCGAGAGGATGGGAATCATATGAAACGAGGGAAGGCGCGCACATTCGGGTTCGGCCTGCGCGCACACATTGCATTGATCTGGTTGCTCCTCCTTCCCGTGATGGCTCGAGCCCAGCAACCGGCTGCGAGCGGCGAGCCCCCTCTGGTTATCACGCTTGACAAGGCGATATCCATGGCGCTCGAGCAGAACCGTGACATTCTGATTGCAGCTCAGGATCGCACGAGAGCAAATGCTCAGGTCAGTGAAGCGCGCTCCGGCGTATTTCCATCTCTCGATATTTCGGGCGTGTATACCCGCAACATTGACAAGCCGGTGCTCTTCCTTGCGCCCAACACGCCCATCAACCCGTCCAACACGACGGCGAGATTCGAGCTGGGCTCGGACAATGCCT
>DATKKY010000354.1:0-8622 GCA_035542695.1 bacterium
CTCTCGAGCGGCAGCCTCGGTAGCAGGATAGCTGCCATCCTTCTTTCCTAGGTGCTTGTATGCATCAAGCAGGTGAATCGGTATCGGGTAGTGGAGGCCGCATCCGATACCCTTGGCCTCCAGCGCTGCCTTGACCTTGTCCCGGTCCTTCACCCGGATCACGTAGAGATGATAGATGTGTCTAGCATCCTTCATTTCCTTGGGCACTGTAACCTTGAGTCCAGCGAGCAGGCGATCGTAGCGTTCAGCCGCTTGATGCCTCTTCTGATTCCATTCGGTCAGGTGCGGCAGTTTGGCCCGCAGCACGGCGGCCTGTATCCCGTCCAGTCTGGCATTGAAACCTTCGACCTCGTGGTCATTTGACGAGCGGCGGCCGTGATTGGCAAACAATCTCACGCGGTCGGCCACCTCCTGCTTGTCGGTGACTACGATACCCGCATCGCCATATGCTCCCAAGTTCTTTGCTGGGTAGAAGCTGAAGCCGGCGGCATCCCCAAATGAGCCGGCCCTCTTTCCTTTCCATTCCGCTCCCTGGGCTTGGGCAGCATCCTCGATCACGGCCAGCTTGTGTTTGCGGGCTATCGCAAGGACCGAGTCCATCTCAGCCATCTGGCCATAGAGATGAACCGGGATGACAGCTTTGGTCCGGGGAGTTATAGCTGCCTCGATCGCTGAGACGTCAATCTCGAAGTTGGTGGGATTCATGTCAACCAGCTTGAACGTCGCCCCTGCATGGGAAACCGCTTCAGTGGTCGCGATGAAGGTGTTGGCCGGGACAATCACTTCGTCTCCCGGACCTATCCTCAGCCCGACCAAGGCTAGGTGCAGCGCAGATGTACCCGAGCTTACGCCGACAGCGTAGCGGGCGCCGCAGAATTCGGCGAAGTCCTTCTCGAACGCTTCAACGTACTTGCCTCCGATGAAGGCGGAATCCTCAACCACGTTTGCGATCGCTGTGTGTACCTCGTTCTTGATCGTTTCATACTGAGCTCTAAGATCGACAAACGGAACCTTCACGTAGCGTACTCCTTCCTGAGCAAGCCCTCGTTGCCCCTATGGTCGACCGACCGCTCTGCCATCGCTCTCTGATATCCGCCGGCAACTATCCCAGCCAGCATGAACGGAAGCGCATTCATAAACTCAAAGAATCTTGGTTCTATGAACAGCATCTGGGCAACATAAGCAACCATGACTGCCCAGACCGAGATCACGAATTCTGGATCGTAGAGCCCGATTGTTCTCCTCCGGGCCTTGACCAGCGTCGTCACCAGAAAAATGTAAACCAGCAGATAGGGCACAAATCCAGCAAGCCCAGTCTCTGTAAGCACGCTCAGGAACTGGTTGTGCTCTTGGGTGTACTCCGCAATCCATTCTTCTTTGTATCCAAGGAAGGTATGCCGCACCTGCCCCACATAGGGCTGGGCATTTGCGATGAAACACGTGAAGCCAACCCCGAAGAAGGGATGATCCATGAACATGTTGAGCGACGCGTGGGCCAGCACCACTCTGGCTTGGGCTGTTTCCACATCCCCAAGGCCGCCCGCCTCGCGATTGGCAGTCGTCATGTTGGTCCAGTTGCCCAACACCGCAAGACCCATGCCGACAATCAGTACCAGGGCCACTACCCTCAGTCGCCTCGAGAACACAAACAGCACCAAGATGGCGCCCAGAAAGCCCAGGTACACTGACCTCGTGTAGGTATAGAAGATCCCGATGGGAGTGATTGCAGAGATCACCAGGCTGTAAATCCTGGCTGCTGCCCTCCGGCTCATTGATAGGATGTGCATGGCCAACACATAGATCGCAATCGAGGCGAAACCTGTGGCGACCGGCTGGACGAACGCACCCATCGCCCTGGCACCCCAGTACACGGGTACTTCGCCGGTCATAGCTGTGCCGATGTACCTGGGAAACAGAAGCGCAGTCACTCGGAAATGCTCGAGAATGGACGTAGCAGGAAAGTAAAATGCAAGCGGGACTGCGAGCCAGAATATGAACCGCTCGACGTCCCGCCTGCTCACGAAAACGTTCTTGCAGATCACAAACATGGCATATGGAATAACGTAACCATTAAGGAACTCACGGATGGATGGCTTCCGGTGCGTTATCATCGACGCCACGAAAACTGCCATCAGAAACAGCATCGCTAGCCCCATCGAGGCGTTGGGCAGAAGGCGCTTCTGTCTCACCAAGACCTCCAGGATGAAAACCAGCCACACGAAGACAAACATCATCCTGGGAATGTCAATGTCTGGCCAGACGCCTGGGACGACAATTCGCCAGTAGTAGTTGAGGAAGACCAGCGAATAGAGGTAGATAACGAGCCCCCCGACTACGCTTCTCAGCAGGACGAGGTAGCCGACGAGCACCAGGTTGGCCAGGACAAGGCCGCGGAAGAACGATTCCATGTTGAAGCTGGACTGGATGCCGGTGGCCACCCCAACTAGCACCGCGAGGCTTATCAGTATCAATAGGGCGGTGTTGAGCCTGACGGTCTCGAACCGCCCACTCATGGAATTCATGCCTTAGCCGCTCCGCTTGTCGTAGAGAAACACACGCACGCCAGGAAATGATTGAGAGCTTTCGAGCTTGAGATTGTGGTCGAACCAGTTCTTGATCGCTCCCCTGGGGTCCACCATCCCCTCCCGGCAGAGAACAAGCCACAGGCGAGTCGAGCCAGCTGCAAGGGTCTCGCACCGTGCACTCATGCTCCCGGGAGATGCTACATCACTGGCTTCGAAGACAGCCACGGGGGTGAGAGGCTCCAGATAGTGGTCAAGGGCCTCGGTGGCGTAAACTCCGACCACCACATCCCCGGGGCGAAGTCCGGCTTGGATCAGCCTGGCTGCTCCCCGAGCATCATCCTTACCATAGGTTGCGACATGGAAGTAGTTCACTAGGGATATCCCGATCAGGGCGGCAAAGACAAGTACCAGAAACCAGTACCTGCTCCTGGAGATTGCAGCCAGTCCCTGCCCCACCAGCATTATATACGCCGGGATCCCGACAAGCGCGTAGCGTACGTTGAATACCTTGACATTGCGCGCGGCCAGCAAAACGACCGCCACAATCGGCACTAGAAGCCAGAGCAGGACCAAGAGCAGAAGATTGCGGTTGGTCCGCACCAGCCTCGTCACTCCTGCCACGACCATGATTCCAAAGACGGCGCCGGTCGCCACGATCCAGCCCGCATTGTCGGCCAGAGCGCGAGCCCGGTCTGCCTGAAGCGCCCGCACCGACGGGCCCAGCGTGTACCCCACGCTATCCGTGAAAAGAGCATAGGGTAGGGCCCAGATCGAAAGCCCACCCCCACCCTTAAGGGGCTCGGCGGAGGGTACTGCAGCTGCCCGCACAGGATGGGCACGCACTATTATCTCCCTGACCCACGGAGAGAATGCCAGCAGCACGATGAAGATCGTGACCATCCATCGTCCCACCAGCTTCCTCTTGCCGGAGACCAGGATTAGGTACATCAGATGGGCACAGGCTACGAATCCGGCACTCAGGTTGGTCATCAAGCCTGCGAAAACCATGATGCCGTAGTAGATGGCATTCCTAGCGGTGGGCCTGGCCAGCCACTGGATGAAGAAGTAGGTCATGAGCACCGAGAACAGCACGGCGAACGAATATCCTCTGATCTCTTGCGAATACCAAACCAGGATCGGCGAGAGCGAAGCCACAAAGACTGTATGGAGCGTCGTCCAGCTGTCGTAAAGCGAGCGCCCAAGGAGGTAGAATGCCCACACCGTGAGCCCGCCGGCAATGGCAAAGGGAATACGCAGGAAAGCATCGTTGGAGCTGAGAGACGCCCAGAAGTGCATTATGAACACCACCAGCGGCCCCTGCAACGTGCTCAGAAAGCCAGAGAAGGCCAGATGGCCGCCGACAAAGGAGTTCTTGAGGGTTATGGCCTCGTCAACCCAGAGGCTTTGACCACCAAGTCTGACGAAGCGCAGGACTACGCCGGCGGCTGCTGCCGCCACCAGGAAATACCTTAGGGGCGCTTCGGCCCTCCGTGAAGCTATGCTGTATCTCAAACAAAACCCTCCTCACGGTGGGAGCACCGCTAGAGTCTCTTGTATATGAACTCGGGGATAGGGTAGTTTCTGCGATTGAGCACGACACCCAGGATTCTGCCGCCAGCGCGGACCACTATCTCCTTGGTGCGCCTCGCTACCTCCCGCCTGGTGGATCCGTGCTTCACTATCAGAATGACGGCGTCCACCTTGTCACAAAGGACCGCGCAATCCGGATATGTCCCCACCGGAGCCGTATCTATCAAGACGTAGTCGAACTTGTTCCTGAGCTCCCCTATGAGACTTTCCAGCTCGTCCTTGGCGGCGCCTACCAGGGAGAAGGGGTGGGTGCCCACTGGCATCACGTACATGTTGGGAACCACGGTGTTCGCCAAGGCCCGGTCCAGAGTTATTTCTCCAGCTAGGTAGTTGCCCAGACCGGCCTCCGGTGTTCGGAACCTGATGTGCATCTCGGGGTGTTGGGAATTGCAGTCGACCACAGCTGTCTTTCGGCCCATCGCCAGAGCTAGGGTCAGTCCGAGCCCGATGGTTACCTCAGTAGTGCCCTCACCCGCGGAGGAGCTTGACAGAAGCAAGACCCGCGAACCCTGTTTAGGCAGTCCGATCTCTATCTGTCCAACGAGGCCCTTGAAATAGCCCGCGAACTCGTCTGGCAAGGACGAATAAACGCCTGCGATCCCTGCAGTTTCAGCGACTCCATCTGTGCCGTTTGCAGAACTCATCACCGATCCTCGCTATCAGTTCCCATCATGCGTGCCTTTGGCTCTTCTGCCCACACCAGACGCCCGCCGAGTCTCGGGAATCGAACCAAGCAGAGGAACCCCAACGGCATCCTCTATGTCGGACGCCGACTTGACGGAATGATCAAGGTTCTCCAACAGGAAACCGAAACCCACACCGAGGGTCAAACCAAGCAAAACGGAGAACACCACGTACACCATCTTCATCTGTCCCGCCGCGGTCAGCCGCACCTCCGCGGAACTTATCACTTTCGCGTTTGAGATGCGGATGTCGTTGGCCTCGGAGGCCATGGTATCGAGCATCTTCTCGAGCACCTTGTCATAATGCATGTACGTGTATTGGATCTGCCTCTGGAGATAATCGATCTTCGCGACAATGTCGGGATCGAGCACAAGATCCGCATTTATCTTGTCGATTTCCTTCTGGTAGGCCGTTTCGGTAGCCTTCAGGTCCTCAATCAGGAACTCCTTATCCCTCATCCTCCTCTGAGTCTCTTCCCGCATCCGCTGCTCCATCTTCGCCAGCCTGTCATCCAGGATCTTCACCTGTGGATTGGCAGCTGTGTATTTGGCAGCTGCCTCATCCCGCTCCCGATGAAGATTCCAATAGTCGGTCAGGAGCAACTGGCCGAAGTGGTCGTCCGTGTCGACCTCAAAGGGCCAGAGCAGGCCTGGATCCGCTGCCATCCGGGCCTTCATCGCCGCCAGCTTCCCTTCTTCACTGACCCGCTTGCTGGTCGTCTTATTAAGTTCGAGGTGAATCTCGAATTCCCGATTGAGCGTAACCCGCTGCTGCCACTCAAGATCGTAGACTCTGCCCTTCATCCTGAGGTCCATCTCGTTCTTGCTGAGGTCCAGCAGCTTGTTCTCCAGAGTACCGATCTGCTCACCGAAATACTCATCAAGCCCCACGCTTTTCCTCACCTGGACCCTGTATTCGACATAGGCATTGGCAATCGCATCGTCCGCTTCACCCACGAACTTCGGATCGCTCCCTCTAAATCTTATGAACATGATATTGGATTTTGCCAGTGGCTCGGCGGAAACGCCGGCAGCAAGATCGTCTGTGGTCGGCGGTCTGGATGTCTTGGCCTTCTTCTTGGCCACGACAACGGACACGCCCTTCTCATTCAGTATCTGGACAGCCCGCTCGATGACTGGCTGGGAAGTCACAATCTGGACTTCCGTGTTCATTTCCTCTTCGAGGGCATAGAAAGGCGTCCACGAGGTCGCGAGCGCCGTCGCGCCAGTCCGCTTCACCAGCACCTTGGCTGTCGCATCATAGACTGATCTGGAGCGCGCCGCAGCGGAAAGCGCCGCAGCGGTGACGATCAGGCCACAGACAATTATGGGAACCCGCCGCCTGAAGATTACGGTGAGAATCTCGCGGGACGAGATCTGGGACCCGCCGGTATCATTTCCGTTCATAACTTGCACCCCGCTCCTTACAGGCTTCCGAGAGCTCGTTATCGTCCGATAATGTATGTGGCCTCGGGGTTTACCACGTCTTTCCCCGCGATGTAGAAATACCAGGCCGGGGTGATCTTGGTGAAGAACTGGTCTACGAAATTGTCAACTTTGGAAATAAACGTCTGCGGAACATAGATCACATCTCTCGGCATCAACAGGACGTTGTCACCGTGGCCGTCCAAGATGTCATCAAGATTGACTCTAGTCCCAGCGAACTTGCCGTCTCGCCCCTGCCTGATCAGGACTATGCTGTCCTTACGCCCCGTGTACTGCACGCCACCGGCCATAGCGATAGCGTCCAGGATAGTCATGGGCCCCCTGATGTCGTATGCCCCAGCCGCCCGGACCTCGCCGAATACCATCACCTGCTTGTTGACCGCATTATCAACAATCACCGTTACCTCGGGGGCGACCAACACCTCAGCATCCCGCGACCGAATCAGGGTCTGCAGGTCGGCAGGAGTCATGCCATCGACATTGATCTCACCCACGTAGGGGACGGAGATCACTCCGTCGGGTCTGACCTTGAGGACCGCGCTGTATTCCGGATTGAAGAGGACCCTGATGGTCAGCTCGTCCCCCACACTGAGCTTATAGGCTGGCCGCTCGGGCACAGTGATCTGCGTCTCGGTGCCGCCGGCGACCTGGGGTTTGGGTTTGGAACCTGCGCATCCGCCGAGAACCAATAGACATGCCAAGACCCACGCGGTGACGGTCTTCAAGTTTGGCCCCCTTCACAAAAAGAGCGGGAGAGGCGCAGGCCTACTCCCGCTTTCAGTAGAGTCCGTATAGCCAAAAGCAGATTTGCCACAGGCCCACCGCCTAGACATACTTCGGCAAATACCCAGTCAGACCTGAACGTTCCTGTAGCAAATCTACCTAGCCAATCACTCCCTTCTCTCCTAACTGCGTTTATAGTATAGCAGATAACTTCCGCTAAGTCAAGTTGCCCTGTTTCATATTGCCAGCGCTGCCCACCATAAGCAAGGAATACCCACCCACCTTCAGGCCCGAGAAAGGACTGAGGCTACCAGGACAGGCAGCAGGATCTCGTGGTTTCCCACGAAATTGTAGGTTGTCGCCCCGATCAGGCGCGGCCGCTCCACCACATTGGTCATGGGCCGGTAGAGGGCAAACATATCGAAATTGGCAGTTGTGAATCTCCCCAAGTCCGCGCCTCTGTTGCGCGCTATGGCGAGCGCCTTGAGGAACACCTCCGGCATGATCACGGCCGAGCCCACGTTGAGGACCACCCCACCGCCGAGCCCCATGATCATGGAAGTGAAAGTCCGGAAGTCCTCCATGGAAGCATAGCCGATTGCCTTGCCGTCGGCCTCATCGTGCTCGTGAACTACGTCGGTGCCTATCGCTACGTGCACCGTCAGGGGAATGCCGGCGCGCAGGGCCGTGGCCAGGACACTTACCTCGGAGTTGGGCGCCTTGCGGTCAATCAGGGCCTGCCCCAGCCCCTTTCCGAGCCCAATCCCCTTGTCCAGGCAATCGCGCGCAGTGTCGTTGAAGAGGCTGGCCGTCTCGGCAGTGGTGCCGAACATCCCAGTCTTGAGCCCCTCCGCAACATCCTCCGAGGTCTTCCCCCACATCGCTATTTCGAGGTCGTGAATGGCACCCGCACCATTGGTGCCAATGCCTGTCACGACGCCTTGCCTGACAAGATGGCAGACGAGGCCGCCGAGCCCGCACTTGAGAACATGAGCCCCCATCATCCAGATTACCGGCCTAGAGGCCCGCCGGGCAGCGATTATGGCTTGGCTCAGATCTTCGAGGTCCCTACCTCTCAGAATGTTGGGTATCATCCTTCGGAGCTCGGCGAACCAGGAGAAGTCCCGAGGCACACTGCCGAAATCGCCAAGGTGAACCTTGCTTTGGCGCCCTTCGATAGACTCCTTGCGCTCAGGGAACGGTTCCGTTTTGTCAGCGTGCCCCATCTCAGCCTCCATATTTACTTTGTCGATGTCACTTGGGTGAGCACCGCATCGATCGATCCGATAATGATCTTGCCCTTCATCATCACGGGCACCAACCGCGAGTCCTTGCTCAGCCAGACCGTCAGCCTTCCCTGGTGCTGAAACAGGCCGGATGCCTTGAGGATGGGCTCGACCACGAAGCACTCGAATCTGCCGGCAGGCACATCGACTGTCTCAGTCCTCAGGATCCTTATCTCCAGCGGGTAATTCTTCTTGTCGGCATGGTTCTGGATCACCACCGTCATGCCGACTTCAAGCGGTTTGGTGCGGAGGAAGTAAAGGGAGCTCAGAACATCCTGCACCTCCGCTGGCACCTCGATAACACTGCCGTCAGAATAAGTCGCAGTATGCTGCTCCTGGTCGAAGGCCACCACGTCGTCCCGCTGGTAG
>DATKKY010000355.1:0-11121 GCA_035542695.1 bacterium
AAGACCAAGCTGGAGGCGCATTCCTGGCGGGCGCTCTTAGCGGCCGGGGCCGCCATGTACTTATGTGTGATCCAGCAGCTGTACTTCGCGCTGGGCGAGATCTTCTCGTACTACCACCTTCAGAACTTCGCCAATATCCGCCGAGGGCTCAACATCGTCCTAAGTCAGCGCATCTATCTCGACTGGAGCCTTTCCCCGCTGGTCCACCTGCACCAGTTCAGGCGAGGCCCGTTCCTGCTGCAGCGCGTCGGGGTGTCTAATCTGACGCTGTGGCTCAGCTTGAGTGGAGTGTGCCTTGGTGTGCTCCTCGCCGCCGGCCTCATCGTGAGGAGCCGATGGGCTAGCGAGCGTTCCCACGCCGCGGAGGGCCCACAAGCTGGTTGAAGAAGGCGGGTACTCGGGCTTCGAAGGTCAGCCGCTTGCCGCTCCTCGGGTGCAGCAAGGAAAGTAGCCTGGCGTGGAGCGCCAGCCGCCCGAGTGAGTCGTTGGCCCTTCCGTATTTGGTGTCGCCCACCACCGGATGTCCAATGCCCGCGAGATGCACCCTTATCTGGTGCTTCCTGCCGGTGAGCAAGTCCACCTCCAGCAGGGAGAAGTCCTTGGTCTCGCGGAGCACTCGGTAGGCCGTGTGGGAGAGGCTCCCCTCGGCGGCATTCCTCGTCGAGTAGACGACGTGAGCCCTATTCTCTGCGAGACAAGTGGTGATGGTCTCGGACCTCTTCGCGACCCGGCCGTGGACCACCGCCAGGTACTTCTTCTCAGTTTCCTTCCAGTTATCCTGGAGCCGGAGCTTCGCCTCCGGGGTCTTGGCAAACACCAGGACGCCGGAGGTGTCCCTGTCCAAGCGGTGAACGATGAAAAGCCGCTTCGGGGACTTGGCATTGCCCTTGCGGACATAGTCGGTCAGCATGAAGTAGGCGGTGCGTGTCTTGTCCCTGGTCGTGGCGATAGTGAGAAGGCCGGCCGGCTTGTCCACGACCAGGATGTCAGCATCCTCATAGAGTATGGCGAGCCCTCTCGGCAGGAACCGGGTGATCGAACCGGAAGGTCGCTGCGTGCCAGTCATATGCCATAGCATAAGCCATGGCGGGGGCCACTGCCATCAGATTCCCGATGGGCAGGCCCACCATTTGGGGGGTTGACATTCGGAGGCAATATGAGGATGGTCTTGAGGTCGAGTTCTAAACCCCCTGTACCGAATCAGTCTAACTTGCTGCATGGACCCCTGGAAAGGTAGGTGCCCGATGCGCTCCAAAGTGCACGTCCCTCTCGCGACAGCCGCTGTCGCCGTTCTGGCTCTCATTGTGGTGATTTCGTCGGCGGCTCCCCTATCGGCCGGCGACATTCACCGGGCTATAAAAGACGGCGACGTGGCCAGGGTCAAGGCACTCTTAAGTAACAACCCGCAGTTGGTGGACGTCCCGGACGAGACCGACCAGTGGAAAAGCCTGCCGCTTCATCTCGCGGCGACCCGCGGCAACATCGAAATAGCCCGGCTGCTGCTCGAGGCCGGGGCCGACATCGAATGTGGTGACTCCGACGAGAGCACCCCGCTTGACAATGCGGCTGTGAACAAGCACGGGGACATGGTTGCCTTCCTGCTTTCCAAGGGCGCCGACGTCAACCGACGCGATAAGAACGGGGCCTGCGCCCTGAGTTTCGCGGCCTCGGCAGGTGACACCGCAATTGTGCAGCAGCTGGTACGGGCGGGCGCCGATCTCAATTTCCGAGATGTGAATGGCTACACGCTTGCACACTTAGCGGCATCCCGTAACCTCACCAGCCTGCTTGATGTTTTGATCGCCCGCGGAAGCAACCTCGAAACGGCGACCGCCGAGGGGATGACACCACTCCACCTGGCAGCTGGCCGTGGCAGGGTGGAGATGGTCAAGACGCTGCTCGCCCATGGAGTGAATCATTCGCCCTTGGACGGGCATAGCGAGTCCCCTTTGTTCGGTGCGGCCTTCAACAACCATGCCGAAGTGGTGCGGCTGCTGCTCGCCGCCGGGGCTGACCCTAACTGCAAGGACCAGCTCGGCAACACGCCCTTGCTGCTGGCGACCTGGCGAGGCAGCCAGGATGCGATGCAGGTTCTGATTGAGCATGGCGCCGATGTGAACATCGCGACCGCGACTGGCGACACGCCTATCTTGTCGGCAGTGAAGCAGGGTGATCCCGACGTCATCGACAGGCTGGTCAAGGCCGGCGCCAGGGTTGACGGGCGTGACCCTCATACCGGGGCGACACCGCTCCATCTTGCAGCGATCCTGGGCCACAAAGCCATCGCCGCGCTCTTGCTCGCCGGCGGCGCCGACACCAATGCCCAGGACAATTCGGGCAAGACACCGCTCGAGTTGGCGACAGGCTACGGCCAGAGAGACGTGGCTGAGCTCCTTATCGCGCAGGGAGCCAGGGGGGGTCTGGCCGGGCTCGAGGCGGGCACGCTAGCCGCTCAGGGCACGCTTGCCAGGGGCGAGGCTGTGGTGTGGTACCTCTATCACTCCGGCTATGCTGTCAAGACTAAGAATCACCTGCTCGTCTTCGATTACTTCAACGAGGGGAAGGACCCGTCCGTGCCTGGGCTCTGCAACGGTCACATCAACCCCAAGGAGCTCGCCGGCGAGAACGTCATGGTTTTCGCGACCCATGAGCACCCGGACCATTTTAGCCCGGCTATCTTCGATTGGCGCAGGGAGACGCCCAAGATAACCTACGTTCTGGGTTGCCAGCCTGATAGTGCACCTAAGTACGAGTATATGGGCCCACGCCAAGAGCGCACCATCGACGGCGTCAAGATAACCACCATCCGTTCCAACGATTCCGGTGTCGGCTTCTGGGTAGAGGCCGATGGCGTCGTGATCTTCCACGCGGGCGACCACGCCAATCGCAAGCGCGATTTCTCTGGCCCTTACAAAGAGGAGATCGACTTTCTGGCAGCCAAAGGCAAGCAGCCGGACATCGCCATCATGCCGATATCCGGGTGCGGCTTCGGCGACCAGGAGGCGGTCAAGCTAGGCGTCTACTACGCTCTCGAAACCCTGAAGCCCCGCGTCTTCATCCCTTCGCACTCCGGCGGAGGCGAGTATAGATACGCGGACTTCGTGGGCGAGGCGAAGACCAAGTTCCCCGCGATCCAGATGCTGGCGCCCCAAGCTCGAGGCGACCGCTTCCGGTACCGCGGCGGCCGCATCAGCTGAAAAACGAACGCGCCCTGTCTAGACGGCTGGCGTGCCTACTGCGCCCTGGCCGTCCGGAAGCCATCGTCGCTCGATGCCCCGTAAGGATGGCCCATCCAGCGAGCCGCTAGGCGGCAGTTCCAGTCACCGTCGTACCAGCTGCCACCACGCAGCACCCTGAACTCGGTCAACGGCCCTGTCGCGGGCCCCCTCGGATCGGTCATGGGTGTTGAATGATAATAGTACTGATCGTACCAGTCATTGCACCATTCAGTGACATTGCCCGTCATGTGCATCAAGCCGTAGGGCGATGCGCCGGTCGAATAACCGCCGGCGTGAACTGCCACGGTCGTTCCTACGCACATATTGTCCGTATCGCCGAAATTGCAGTGGCTGCAGTCGATGGCGTCGCCCCACGCGTAGATTCGCGAGTCGGAAGATCCGCGGGCACCCTTTTCCCACTCAGCCTCCGTGGGCAGCCGGTAGCCGTTGGCGGTGAAGTTGCATTCCCAGGTCGTGGTGTTATAGCACGGCGTCCTTGCCGCCATTTCGCTCCGCCAGTTGCAGTAGGCAGCTGCGCCGTCCCACGTCACGTACACCACCGGGTGATCCTCCCAGCCAGCTTCCACACCGAATACTCCGCTCGAGTAGGTGATCCGGCACTCGTTGTACGGATAGTTCCCATCCACGTAATCCATGTAGAGATATATGTCGGTCTCGGTCGGGTCATACACAATGCCGTAGGGGTTGGGATCGTCGACTACGACCTCGCCGTGAGCTAGCGCCCAGTTAAGGGCCTCCGCATATCTCGCGTTGGTCACCTCGTACTTATCAGCGTGGAACTGGGAAATGTAGGGTGTGTGCTGTGGCCACTCCGGAGGGTCACCCGCATTCTCCTCGGCCGTGGAATCGCTGCCCATCGTGAAGGTGCCAGCCGCAACAGAGATCATGTCAACAGCCAGCCCGGCGCAAGTGAGTCCGGCGCAGCTGATGTTTCCAAGCGAGACAATGCAGGTGTCGCGCTTCTCAGATGCCGGCGCATACCGGATGGTAACCGACCGCGACTGGCCAGCAGTCAGCGCGTAGGCGCCCCCGTTGGAAACGATGCTGAAGGGCCCCACAGGCACGCTGATCGTGCCGGAGAGCGTTCCGGTTCCAGTATTGGTGATTGTGAATATCTCATCGGCTGAGGTCCCGATCTGCCTCTCGCCAAAGTGGATCTGGGACTTGTTCAGCGAGCAGATCGGCTCCTCGACGCCTCCGGTCCCGGTGCAAGCTACTGCCGTGCATGAGGTCCCGGTCTGGACATTGCAGGTCTTGGTCCCGACCGAGGTTGGCGCAAACCGCACGGTCACCGTCCGGGACTGGCCTGCCGTCAGCTCATAGGCACCCCCACCGGAGACGAAGCTGTAGTGATCACAAGTCTCACTCACCGTGCCCGTGAGCGTGCCGCCGCCCGAGTTGGTGATCGTGAAAGATGAATCAGCATGACCGCCAACCGCCACCGTACCGAAGTTGATGGCAGTCGAGCTAAGCTCGCATACTGGAGCCAGCTCGCCCACGCCCGTGCAACTGACCGAGTCGCACGACGTACCGGTATGGACCGTGCAAGTCTTGGTCCCGGCCGAGGTCGGCGCGAACCGCACGGTCACGACTACCGACTCGCTCGCCGTGAGCGAGAAGGCCCCGCTCCCCGAGACGATGCTGTAATGGTCACAAGCCTCACTGACGGTGCCCGTGAGTGTGCCGCCACCGGTGTTCTTGATGCTGAACGTGAGATCGGACGTGCTCCCTATCGTCACCGTACTGAAGTTGAGACTGGTCTGGCTGACGTGGCAGACAGCGGCCACTTCGCCCACTCCGGTGCAGCCCAGGTTCGCGCACGAGGTGCCCGTGCTGACCGTGCAGGTCTTGGTGCCGGCCGAGGTCGGCGTGAACCGCACCGTCACCGTCCGGGATTCACCCGCGCCGAGTGAGTAAGCGCCACTGCCCAAGGTGATGCTGTATTGATCACACGATATGCTCACCGTGCCCGAAAGCGTGCCGGCGCCCGTGTTGGTGATAGTGAACGAGGAATCAGCATGGCTGCCCACCGCCACGGTTCCAAAGTTGAGGCTGGCCGGATAAATCTGGCAAGCCGGAGCCGTTTCGCCCACGCCGGTGCAAGGGACCGAGTCGCATGAGGTGCCGGTGTGGATGACGCAGGTCTTGGTCCCCGTCGAGGTCGGCGCAAATCGCACCGTCACCGTCACCGACTGGCTTGCCGTAAGCGAGAAGGCCCCGCTTCCGGTGACAAGGCTATAGTGATCGCAGGACTCGCTGACCGTGCCGGTGAGCGTGCCCCCACCAGTATTGGTGATGCTGAACGTAAGATCAGAGTGACTGCCGATGCCGACAGTACCGAAGTCGAGACCGGTCGAACTCACCTCGCAGGCCGGCGCTACTTCTCCCACGCCGGTGCAAGCCACGGCTGCGCACGTGGTCCCAGCCCCGATGTTGCAGGTCTTGGTGCCGGCTGAGGTCGGCGCAAAGCGCACGGCGACCGTTCGCGATTCACCCGCCCCGAGCGAGAAGGCTCCACCACCCGACAGGATGCTGTAATGGTCACAGGTTTCGCTCACGGTACCGGTCAGGGTGCCGCCCCCGGTATTGGTGATGGTGAAGGAAGAATCAGCGTGACTGCCCACCGCTACTGAACCGAAGTTGATTGATGATGGAACTATGCTGCAGACCGGACCGCCCGCAGCCGTCGCGTGGGTCACGAGATTGGAAATCGCGGACCAATTGGGAACCTCATCCCCAGTCTTCAAGGCAAAGGTATAGGTGGTGCCGGCCGTGAGGCCCGTCACGGTGAAGGTCTCATGGGTGCCATCCACTTTCGGGGTTGGCTCGCCCGTCGCCTGGGTCGCGGTATTCCATACGAACGCCGCGGCCTCGCCGACGGCATAGCGCACGTCGTAGGTGCTGGCCGTACCCGTCATTCCATCATCGCCGGGCGCGGTCCAAGTCAGCACTGCAGTAGTCGCCGTGACTGACGATACCGCCAAATCGGTCACAGCTCCCGGCGCCGTGGTGTCCTGGGGACCCGTGGTCTCGCTGGACCCGCAGCCCAGCGTGGCCATAACGCAGGCCAGCGCAGCCACGCCAAGCCACATCCCTATGCGCACGAGCGCGCGTCGATCCGAAGCAATCAGTGTTCGAGGTCTGGTCTTCACCGGAGTCTCCTTCCTTGGCCGAGCGGCGGGCGCCGCCCGGGCCCTTCATCTCCTTCTTGCCTGTCGCAAATGGCAGGACCGCTTTGGCCATGCAGGCTTCCACCCCCTGCACGGAGCGAACTCGAGTCTTGAGCGTAGACCACGACATGCCAGTTGTCAACAGCAATGCCTGCGTGGCAATACCCCGAACCGCGCCGGGCTTTGCCACACGCCGGCGCCCCAACGGACGCCGAACAAATGGCTGGAAAGCGCCTCCCCGATTGTGGTATAATGTTCCCATGATAGCTATAGTGCAGGCTATCGTCCGGACTTAGTGCATCTCCCAAGAACCCTACAGGAGGGTATGAACATGCATCGTCCGTCCCGTCTTGCTCTTGCAGTGGCCTTGCTCGCGATCTTCGTAGTCTCAGCACTCCCCGCAATGGCCTCAGCCGGAGCGATGCTCTCGCCGTCTCTGCGAGCGGTCGAGCTCACCTCGCAGCCGCTCGCGGCCACGGCCGTGAGCGACATCCCCGGCCAGGGAGCTTATTTGGATGTCTTTCTCGAGGGCAATGTCAGTGAAGCCGATCTGGCAGTCTGCGGCGTCATCATCGACAGCCGGCTGCCCAACGGCGTCATGACCGCTGAGATTCCGGTGGCGAACCTGGAGGAAGTGGTGGCGTTACCCGGGCTCACGCGCATCACGGCCGCCCAGCGAGCCAAGCACTGCCTCGACGCTTCGACACCGGCGACCAAGGCTACACCCAATTACTGGACTTCGACGCCCCCGACCTTCACGGGACAGGCCGGAGCTGGCGTGATCGTCGGTGATGTCGATACGGGAATCGATTGGTCGCATGACGACTTCAAGAAGCCAGATGGTTCCACGCGGCTTCTCAACATCTGGGATCAGACGGTGACGGGCACTCCCCCTTCGGGATTTACCTACGGTCGAGAATATAGTCAGGCCGACATCACCGCCGGGCTTCCGGCCAAGGATACCGACGGCCATGGCACTCACGTGATGGGCATGATAGCGGGTGACGGCTCGGCCACCGGTAACAGTCAGCCTGCCAACCGCTTCATCGGCATGGCGCCCAACGCGGACATCATCATGGTCCGCACGGATTTCACCACTACTCATATCGTGGATGGCGTCAACTACATCTTCCAGCGGGCCGCGGCCCTGGGAAAGAACGCGGTGGTGAACCTGTCGCTGGGCTCCAACTTCGGCGCCCACGACGGTACCGAGACCATGGACACTTCGATCAACGCGCTCACGGGCGCGGGCAAGATCGTCGTAGTTGCAGCGGGTAACGAAGGAGGCATGAGCCTCCACGCCCTCCAGGTTGTACCTGTGGGCGGCGGCAACCAGACGGTGACCTTCAGCGTCCCGAGCTACACCGCCAACTCAGGTTCCGGCAATGACTACGTAGTGATCGATGCTTACTATCCGGCGGCGGCCAACATGTCGGTCAGCGTCACTTCCCCGCGCGGCACTTCGAACTTGGGTCCGGTGACCAAGGGCAACTATTCGCAGGTGACCGGCACATCGGCGACCGATGGAGCGGTCTATATCGAGAATGGCTACACGGCAGCGCCCGGCGGCGACAACAATATCTACATTCAGATCTGGGACTATGCGACCGCCCGGTATCCCCGCGCGGGCACTTGGACAATCACCTTGATTCCGGTCTCCGGGACTTCGCCTCAGCTGGATCTGTGGCTCGCAGCCTTCCAGCTCGGCGCTGCGGGAGTCCAGCCGTTCTTCACCAGCGACGTCGACGACCACGATCTGGTTCAGTCCCCCGGCTCGGCGGCCCAGGTGATCACGGCGGGCGCGTACACCACTAAGACCAAGTGGCCCTCGATTGACGGAAACACTTATTACTTCACGGATTCGACGGGGGTGGGAGTCCGTCCCTCGTGGTCCAGCCCAGGACCGCTCCGGAACGGCGCTCAGAAGCCTGATATCACGGCCCCTGGAACTGCGATCGTGTCCAGCCTCTCCTCCGCAACATCGCCCGCGCCCCAGCAGGCGCTGGTCAACCCGGATGGGGTGCACTGGACCGGGGCTGGAACCAGCATGTCATGCGCTCAGACGACCGGAGGCGTGGCGCTGATTCTGGCGGATTCGCCGGGGCTCACACCGGCCCAGGTCAAGACCAAACTCTATGCCGACGCCCTCGTGGATGGCTTCACGGGCGCTGTGCCCAATGCCCAGTGGGGTTACGGCAAGCTGCGCATGCTGCGCGCCGACACCCAGGCTCCCTCGGTCACGGTCAGCGCGCCCAACGGCGGCGAGAGCTGGAATGACGGCTCGATCCACCAGATCACTTGGACGGCAACGGACAACGTCGGCGTGACCTCGATTGACATCTATTACTCCATCAACAACGGCACGAGCTGGCTCACGGTGGCAACCGGCGAAGCCAATGACGGCACTTACGACTGGACGGTTCCGAACAATCCGTCAACGCTGGCGCTGGTCAAGGTATCGGCTCACGATGCAGCCGCCAATATCGGCAGTGACCAGTCCAACGCCGATTTCACGATCGTCAGCGTTTCCGGTGTGCCTGGTCAGGATGTGGATCCGAGAGGCATACCTGCTCAGGTGGTACTGCTTCCCAACCGGCCGAGCCCCTTCAATGAAGCCACCGAGATCGAGTTCGGACTTCCGAAGGCGCAGGCCGTATCGCTCAAGGCTTACGGCGTTGATGGCAGACTGGTAGCGACGCTGGCGGATGGACCTTATTCCGCTGGCTACCATAAGATTATCTGGCGCGGGACCGACAACCAGGACCGGCACGTGTCCCCAGGCGTATACTTCTATCGACTGGAAGCTGATGGCAAGGCGTTGACTCAGAAAACGCTCGTGGTGAACTAGGAATCAGATATCCGGAAATCCGGGGAGCGGGGGCAAGCTGCCGCTCTCCGGCTAGACTGGTTCGCTGCGTGTGGTCAGTTGTTGCACCAGGCGGGCATGGCTTCCATGAAGAGCCGGGCTCGCCGTGTAGCTTCCTCAGACGTCAAGTCGCCCTGCCCGTGCTTGAGCCACCTGGCCAGGATCTGCTCAACCTCTTGGCGGGGCTTCAAGCGGCCCTGCTCGTCGGAGCAATAACGGCAGTAGCGATCCGATGCGCCCTTGTTGTGTTCCTCCTCGAGGGGCGCGGCACACGATCGGCAGTAGGAAGAAGCTGGACCGCTCAGTTGCGCTGGGGCGATGTCGGCACCCGCCTCCCAGCCCTCAGGGACCATGCGCTGGACGAAGCGCACGGCCAACCTGCGTGCGATCTCCCTGTGGCCGGCGTCAGCTGGCAGCAGTTTCGAAGCCAGGAGCTTCTGCTCGAGTCCACGGGTCAAGTCTTGGGTGAGATCTTCCACAAGCATGCGCCTGAACGCTGGGCTCGCCTCGTCGAAGGGAACTAGCCCGGCAAGGCCTCGGGCACCTGCGACGTCGAGCAGATCAACCGCCTGCCTGGCCAGGACACTGTGCACCATCAGGGCGGCATAGAGCGCTGAGGTCATCCTCGGCACGCTCGCAAACATTTCCATCCCGGCTCGCACGAGGAGATCGCGGCTCCGCCCGCCAAGCGCCGGCCCGACAGCAAGCCCAAGACGATAACTGGGATACTCGCCCTCCGCTGCGGGCAGGAATTCGACAGCATAAGCGCCGGCGACGGATGGTAGTCGCCTCAACTCGTCGGCGACCAGCGCTGAAGCCATCTCATCAGCGACTAGCATCACCAGGTGCTCAGGACAGTACTCAGTCTCTTCGAGGAGTTTGCGAGCAGCGTCTTCAGGCTCCGATGACTCGAGTAGCACTAGTTGGTCAGCCCGAAACCCGCACTGGCTCCGCAGGAAGTGAGCGGCGGCACCGCCGGGGTGCACCAGAAAGGCCTGGATGTGCGGTGACGTGGTTGAGACGGCTGCGTGCCAGGCCGGAGCGGCTGTGTAGTCGTCTCTTCGCCGAAGGCAGACGGCAGAGAGGCGCACCGACCATCCCGGAAGCGGGGCAAACTCCAAGCCGAGAAATGCCCGGTCAATCGTTTCGACAAGTCCTATGCCGAGGTCGAATCCGGGGGACCGGCCGATCAGGCTGGAGACCAGCTCGCGCTCACCGACCATCTCAGCCTTGATCCTGGAATCCGGCGCCAGAGCCGAGATCACTCGCCGCGCGTATTCGTCCAAGAATGAGCAATCGAAACCAGGAAGCTGTGACGAGAAAGGCGCCCGGTCCACAATGCCGACGCGCAGATCCCGCGGCCAATCGACCTTAGTGTCTCGAGCGGCGCCGGCCGCGGCAGGTGCGCCCGACGCTGCGGCTGCCCCCGGCCCGGCAGATGTCTCCGGGATGCTCGGCGTACGTCGAGAGGCAGCCCGCCTCAAGGCTCCTTCCGAGGCTCGGCTGGCCTCGTCGTTCCAAGGTATGCCAACCATCTCAATCCAGCGACGGGGCTCCTCGCCAGCATGGAAAGCCAGCCGTGTGAGGATGCGCACCCATGAGCGCACTATCCGCGTGTTCCGCGTCTGGGGAAAGCGCGGGACATCGCCGTTCACGAGGATGCGTTGGATGGTGTGAGTCGAGAGCCCGAGCGTTTTCGCGAGATCTTGCCGTGACCTGGCCCGCTCGTTGGCAGCGCTGAGGGCCTTCCAGATTTCAAGATACTCGCGAGGTAGCCCGTCAGGCGCTCCCTTATGTCGCTTCCCAGTCTTCATGCCGATCCTCAGGATCAGTCGCCAAGATCGCT
>DATKKY010000356.1:0-6357 GCA_035542695.1 bacterium
TGCCCTTGAGCCAAGCCTGAAGCAAGCCCGCATCCTCAGGCAGCTCCTCGACCAGAATCTCCCTGGGCGGATCGGTAGTCAGGCTGAGGTACTGCTCCAGAAATGATGTCAGAATCTCATCCCGCGCGGGCTCTCCTTCAAAACCAAGCCGATAGACTTCCTTGCCCACCAGCTTGCCTTCCCTCACCTTGAGGACAGCTGCCACCGCCTGGCTGCGGGCGACCCGAATGGCGACCACGTCGCGGTTCTTGCGGTCGCTCGTCACCGCGATCTGCCGCTGGGCTATCTTCTCGAGCGCCTTGATGCGGTCTCGGAGGTGAGCGGCCTCTTCGAAGTTGCGGCCAGCTGCCTCGGCGTCCATCCGCCGCTTCAGCTGACGCTGAAGTTCAGTCATCCGTCCCGAGAGGAACTGGCAGACCTGTTTGGTGACCCGCCTGTAGGTTTCGCGGGACACCTCACCGCGGCAGGGGCCGAGGCACTTGCCGATGTGGTAATTGAGACAGCCTCGGTCAGGCCGCCTGAGCGGGAGTGCCCGCTTGCATGTCCGTATCGGAAAAACCTCGGTCAGAATCTTGAGACTCCTCCGCATGGCGCGAGCATCGGTGTAGGGGCCGAAGTACCTGGCGCTGGTGTCGGTCAGATTACGGGTAACCGAAATCGAAGGGAAAGCCTCCCGCGTCGTCACCTTGAGGTACGGATACTTCTTGTCGTCTTTCAGGCTGACATTGTAACGGGGCTTGAAATGCTTGATCAGATTGCATTCGAGAACCAGGGCCTCCACTTCGGATGCCGTCACAATGAAGTCCAGTCCTCGAATGCGCTTGACCAGCGCCGTGGTCCTTGGGGCAAGGCTATCTTCGTCCCTAAAATACGACCGGGCGCGTGATCTCAGCGATTTGGCCTTGCCGACATAGATGGTCTTGCCCCTGGCATCCTTAAAGATGTAGACGCCGGGGCAATCGGGTAGGCTATCAAGCTTGGCTTCCAGCTTTGGGTCTGCCATCGAGGCCCAGCTTTCTCGCTATCAGTCTCAAGAGGAAGATAACCTCCTCCGCCTTGAGGGCAAGTGAAACTGCCAGGAAAGCTGCCAGTCCGACCGCCGAAGCTGCAGCGACCTGGAACAGCTCCCACCAGAGGCCGACAGCCCTGGGCTCAAGCCGGTGGGCGATGACGTACATCACGCCTCCCATCACCAGGGAAGCCACGATCAGCTTAATGGCCGAAACCCAGATCTCCCGCTCCCGGATGTCGCCCAGCTTGCGCTTCAAGAGCACATTCAGCATCCAGAACGCCACGATCGCCGAGATCGACGTCGCCAGAGCGAGTCCGCCCAGTTTCAGTGGCCTCATCAGGATCAGGTTAAGCACCACATTGAGCAACATGCTGAATATCGAGACCTTCATCGGCGTCATGGTGTCCTTGACCGAGTAGAAGGCCTGAACCGTGGACTTGACTCCACCATAGGCAAAAAGCCCGATCGTGTAGAACATGATCGCGCTGACGGTCATGGGAGTTGACCGGGCAGCGGTGAACTCACCACGCTCGAAAAGCACCCTGACCAGAGGTTTAGCCAGGACCATCAGCCCGATCGTTGACGGTATCAGGAAGGCCAGAATCAGCTTCAGGGAAAATGCGAAGTCGTGGAGCAACCGCTCTCGGTTTTCTTTGGCAGCATGCTCCGACAAGGCGGGCAAGGTGGCTGTGGTTATAGCTATCGCGAAGATACCCAGAGGCTGGATCGCTATACGGTTGCCGAGCCGCAGGGCAGTCACGCTGCCCTCGGGCAAGAAGGTTGCCAGCAACGTGTCAACCAGCACGTTTATTTGGGTCACGGCAAAGCTGAACATGCTGGGCACCATCAGCCGCCCAATCCAGCGTACGCCGGCATCCTTGAAGTCGGGGTCGAACTTGAACTTCTGCCCGGCGCGGACGAGCTGCGGCACCTGGATCAGAATTTGGAAGAGGCCGCCTAAGAGAGCGCCGTAGGAGAACAGGGTTATCATAGATTCGCTCGAGCCCTGCCCCAGCCGCATGAAGGTGAAGGCGGTCCCAATCAGCGCAATGTTGAGCATCGACGGAGCGAAAGCCGGGACAGCAAAGTGACCCAGGCTGTTCAGCGTGCCACTAGCGAGCGAAGCAAGACCGACAAAGGCCAGATAAGGGAATAGCACCCGCGTCAATTTGACGGTCAGGGCGAAAGACTCCGGGCTATTGCGCCACCCGTACGCGAAGGCCTTGACCACAAACCCGGAGAAGACCGCTCCCAGAATGCTCACCACCCCGAGAATGATCAGCATCACCGAGTAGGTCTTGTTGGCCAGATCAGATGCGGCCTGCTTGCCGTCCCTGTGAAGATACTGGCTATAAACCGGGACGTAGGACGCGTTGAGCATCCCCTCGCCAAAGATTCTCCGGAGCAAGTTGGGAATTGAGAAAGCCAGGTTGAAGGCATCGGCCACATAGCTGGTACCGAAGTAGGCCGCAAAGACGCTGTCCCGGGCGATGCCTAGCAGGCGGCTTATGATCGTGCCGAAGCTGACTCGGCCTGCCGATGTCGCAATTCTCTCTTTGGCATCGCTATGCATCGTCCAACCTCGGCCGACCAGTTTACCAGAATGGCCAACACCGGGCAAAGAAAAAGCACGTTGCGGGCGGCGTGGCAAGCAGGGCTCGGCACGTCGCATTGACACCCCCAGCCGGCCCTGGTATATTGCCTCGTGGAGGTAGCGGTCCCGAGATGGGCAGTACCAGCACCGTCAGCATAGTTATTCCGACGTACCGAAGAGCAGCTCTTCTGCGCAACCTTCTCAAGTCCTTGTCGGCCCAGGAAACCCGACACGGCTTTGAGGTGATCGTCGTCAACGACGGCAGCGACCCCGATCTGGCCACCATCGAGACCGAGTCGAGCGGCATGCCGACCAAGTTGGTCCGCCTGGGCGAGAATCGCGGAAGATCATTCGCACGCAACGAAGGCGTCCGGAAGTCAAAGGGTGAAATCATAATCTTCGTCGACGATGACATGACGGTCAATCCGGGCTTTGTCCAAGCGCACGTCGAGATGCACCAGGACCCCCGGGATGTGGTCATAGGCGACGTCGTGAGCCCACCTGAGTATAAGTCGCACCCGCTGGCCCGTTACGTCGAGCGCCAGGGAATCCACAAGCTCGGCCGAACTGATAAGATACCGCCGAAGTGCGTCCGCACGGGCAACGTCTCGGTCTCAAGAACCCTATTTGACGAGGCCGGCCAGTTCAGCGAAACGATCTGCAAGTACGGAGAGGACTTGGACCTGGGCATGAAGCTAGGGTATGCGGGCGCCAACTTCAAGTTCGCGGCCGGAGCCGTATCTTACCATCACCATCCTCCTGACATAGACGACATGATTGAGAAGATGCAGGAATATGGGCGCTACACGGTCCCGCTGCTTGCTCGCGACCATCCCGAACTGAAGCGGGCAATCAAGATCCATCTTGCCGAGCCTGTGAGACCCTGGAGGGAGAATCCTTTCCTGACTCTCGAGAAGATCGGCCTGAGGCTGATCCTGGTGCCCCCGTGCTACCGCCTCGCTCTGGGCATCTATCAGCAGCAATGGCTCGGACGGCTGCTCTTTCCAGTGATTGACTACATACGTGCCTACAACTACATCCGCGGTTACTGGCAGGCTGTCAGGCAGTAGCGCTGCCCCCATGCATTGTGTTGACACGGACGCGGGAGCAATGTTATATTGCGTCATCTGCAAGCCATAAGGAGGTTGGGAATTGCCACGTCACAGAGCACCGATGAAGCGCATGAGGCAGGACAAGATCAAGCGGGTTCGCAACCGATCGCTTAAGTCCGCAGTTAAGACCGCGGCCAAGAAGGTGCGGCTAGCGGCCACTCCCGAAGATGCGGCCAAGATGGTTCCGGAGGCCGCTTCCATTATTGACCGTGCTGCCAAGAAGCGGGTGATCCACTGGCGCACAGCGGCAAGGCTCAAGTCGAGGCTTGCGCGGCGCGGCAGGGCTGCCAAGGCCTAAACCTCAGGCAGCGAGCTTACGTTTCTCCTCCAGGACAAGCTGCTGGGCTCTATCGGCAGCCTCTCCCCGGGCGATCTTCACGGTTTCGCCGGTCTTGCGGGTCCGGATCTCGACCTTGCCTTCCTTGGCTGCTTTCTCGCCCACGGTCACCCTGAAAGGAATCCCCACCAGATCGGCGTCCTTGAACTTGGCACCCGGCCGCTCATCCCGATCATCAATCAAGACCTCTATCCCGCGCCCCACCAGATCAGCGTGAATCGCCTCGGCAGTCGTCCTGAGATCGCTATCGGAAACGTTGGTCGGCAAGACATGGACCTCGAAGGGCGCAATGCTCACGGGCCACACGATCCCGTCTGCATCGTTGTGCTGCTCAATCGCGGCAGCGACCGTCCGGGTTATGCCGATGCCATAGCAGCCCATCACGAACGGCTTCTCAGCGCCGTGCTGATCCAGGAAATACGCCTTCATCTTCTCCGAGTACTTGGTGCCCAGCTTGAAAATCTGGCCGACCTCGATCCCGCGCCAGGTCTTGAGCGGCCGCCCGCAACGCCGGCACTTGTCGCCCTCCACCGTCAGCACCAGATCATGGACTTCGCTTATCTCAAAGTCCCTGCCGAGATTCGCGTTGACCAGGTGAGCATCGACCTCGTTGGCTCCGACCACCATGTTAGTCATGCCGGTCACAGTCCGGTCGGCGATTATTCGGATATTCTTGAGCCCCACCGGCCCCGAGAAGCCAAGCGGGCCACCGGTCACCTGCTGAATCTCCTCCGGCGTCGCCATCACCAGGTTCACGGCGCCGAGAATCTTGTTCAACTTGACCTCGTTTATCTCCCGGTCTCCTCGCACAAGAGCTGCCACGAAGCTGCCGTCAGCGTTGTAGATCATGGTCTTGACCAGTTCCCACGGCTGCTTCCCGAGAAACGCGGTGACCTCCTCCACAGTTCTCTTGCCGGGGGTGGCCATCTTTTCCAGGGGTTTGACGGTCCTGTCGAACTCGTGAGCTGGCGGCTCTCCGTCCGCCCGATCGACAGTGGCGGCAAACCCGCAATCGCACGCAAAGACCTGCGACTCGCCGGTTTCAGCGAACACCATGAACTCGTGAGTCACGTCCCCGCCGATCGCTCCCGAGTCAGCCTCCACCGGACCGAACCTCAGGCCGCACCTCTTGAAGATCCGGCTGTAAGCTTCATACATCTTGTCATAGGTCTTCTGGAGGTCAGCCTCGTCGCAGTGAAAGCTATAAGCATCCTTCATGATAAACTCGCGGGCTCTGACTACCCCGAAACGCGGCCGGACCTCATCGCGGAACTTGGTCTGGATCTGATAGAGCACCAGCGGCAGCTGCCGGTATGACCTCACCTCATGCCTGACAATGTCCGTCACAATCTCTTCATGAGTCGGACCCAGCGCAAAGAACCGATCGTGCCGATCCTTGAGGCGCATCAGCTCCTTGCCATAGACATCCCACCGTCCGGTTTCCTGCCACAGCTCCGCAGGACCCAGCACCGGCATCAGAATCTCAAGACCGCCAGCCCGGTTCATTTCCTCGCGGACGATGTTCTCGACCTTCTTCGACACCCTGAGGCCGAGCGGCAGCAAGTTGTAAACGCCCGCAGAGAGCTTGCGAATAAGGCCGGCCCTCAGCATCAGCTTGTGGCTTATGATCTCCGCTTCGGAGGGCGTCTCCTTCACGGTTGGTAGAAAGAACTCACTCCAGCGCATCGTTGCCTTCCCTTAGTGCGTTCAGGACTTCCTCCACTATTGCCTTGACCAGACTTGCCCTGTCGGCCGCATCCCGACCAGGCGATGCCTCCAGTTCCCGGCAGGTCGGCGCCGGCCCCTTGATGCCCAGCTTCTCCCTGACGGCAAGCAGCTTCGTGACTTCCTCGTGCGCGAGCGGGCTCAGCCTGCCGAGATGCCGCGCTATGAACACGATCTTCGCGAAGTGCTCGACCATTTCCAGTTTATGATAAGCATTGACAGCATCCACGCCAACGGTCATCACGCCATGGTTCTGGAGCAGGACCGCATCCGACCTGGTCACCACCTGGGCCACCGACTGAGCCACCTCATCGGTGGAAGGAGTCGCATACCGGGCAATGGGCACCGCGCCGAGGGTCACTATCACCTCCGGAAGCATGCACTCCGAGAGCGGAATACCCGCCAACGCAAAAGCTGTCGCGTAAGGCGGATGGGCATGGACCACGGCAGATATGTCATCGCGCAGCTCGTAGGCCTTGAGGTGCATCTTGATCTCAGTGGTCACGCTGTGCTTGCCGCTAACCTTGGCCCCCGCGGCATCGACTGTCACCAGATCGGACTTGGCCATGAAACCCTT
>DATKKY010000357.1:0-4732 GCA_035542695.1 bacterium
CGATACCAGTGACGCTGCAAGTCCCGTTGTTGTCCGGGCTCACAATGGTGATCGTCGGGGACGCATTGAACGACACGCCCTCGCAATCCGCCGTGAAATGGATTGTGCCGCAGCCGCCGAACTTGATGAAGGTGAACTGAACAACGCCGCTGCCATTGGTGACTCCGGACTGAGGAGTCTGACCGGTGCAGAAGCAGAACGTGCCAGTGACTGGCACGGCCTGGCAATTGACGGTCTTGCCCGAAAGAGGATCGCCGTACACATTGCGCACGGTCACGGTCACAAGCACCGAGCCCATGTCGCCCTTGGGGCACACAACTGCTTTGTCGGGATTGCATGCCGGGGTGCCCTGGCCTGCCCTCTCCACTGTCGACGTGCTCGCACTCGGCACGCCCGCGAACGACACGCTGGCAACAGTCAGCGCCAGAATCAGCACTCCTATCACAACCAGGAATCTCATCTTCTCTACCTCCGATTGATTGACTTAATCCGCCCAAAGCCAGTTGTACCCGCCACGCACCTCCTTCCCAGAATACGTCTTTGACTAGGTTAGCTTCTCTAATCTTGCTATAGGGAATCTACTGACTAAAGCATACCATAATTTAAACGATATTGTCAAGCCCTGGCATCGCGCCGTGTTGCGCCCGCTTGCAGGCCTTCCGGCCCCGGGGTCAAATGCCGTACCATCGAGGGACATTGTAGACGCCGAAACCATTTCTCCTCGCCGCGCTCGCTCGGCCTTGGATGCCCTACAATCCTGCCACAGTCGACCGCCATAGTCAATGTGATTCGCAGGCTCGGCCGTGCCGTCATCGCAGTAGCACGATTTTCCGGCGAGCCTCCATGCTACCTCCTCTCGCCTTGCCAAAGTAGATCCCGGAAGGTAGAGGGGCTCCAGTCTGGTCTCTATTCTCCCAGGTCACCGCCTCCTGGGCCAGCCCGCGGGCTGACCACACCAAGTTGCCCATTACGTCATAGACGGAGTATTCGCACCCCGCCACGGGGGTGCCTTCCAGCAGCAGGCGGGCATACGACCGAGCGGGGTTGGGCCAGACCCACAAACGAGGGGCATGGCCCTCGCCGGGATTGCCTCCGAACCCCAAGCCTGCCCTCGCAAGATTCTTGACTTTGACCGCCGTGTCGAGGTGAAAGGTCGGCACCGATATTAGCAGGGTATCTCCCACGCATTGGGCCGCAGTGCTGTCCACCGGGTTGCCGGTGAAGGTATTCCAGAACTGAACAGCGTAGGTGCCGCCGGCCATAGCCGGAAGCTTGATCCACACTCCGCGCAGGCTGTCCTGCGGCGTGCCACCTATTTCGTTGGCGACGTCCTTGATCCACAGGTAAGCACATATAGAATCGCCGATGGCATATGCCCGCGCTGCCGAGTTGCCGCCAACTACGACAGTCACGGGTTCCAACTGCGGCTGGCCCAGGTCCACGCCAGCAAGGAAGCTGGCCAGCCCCGCGAAGTGGTAATACAGATTGTTGGGATGGATGTAGTTGTCCCACCACCAGGGCATCGCTCCCGACATCGCCAAGGCGGCAGACCAGATGCCATTGTGGATGTGAGTCCCGTCGGTATCGGCCCAGCCTTGCTCATTGGGATAATAGCCCAACTCCCCAACGATCACCGGCTTGGCGAAGGTCCACATCGAGATCACTTTGGAGCGAATCGTGTTGGTGATCTCTCCGACGTAGAGATGGAGCTGGGTGCAATCTATCTCGGGCCTGGACCATATGGCGCTGTCGGTTTCGCGAGCGCTTGTGGTTAGCAAGTGGTGCCAAGGGTCGATCGACTTCAAGTACTGGCCCATCTCACCATGCCACGATGCCACGGCCGATGGGCTGTAGTTGTCCGTGTACTGAACCTCGTTCCAGAATTCCCAGGCAAGGATGCTGGTGGAATACCCCCACCTTGCCACCATGTACCGGAGTTTGCGCTTGTAGAGGGCCTTTGCTTGGTCATTGGTAAAGAACTGCTGGGGCGCGGTGAGCATGCCACCGTTGGCAACGTTGTAAGGGTTGTCGGACCAGTTAGGGTCGGTCTTGGTGCTGAACTGGCCATGGTGTTGCGTTACCAGCTGAATGCGAATGCCGTGCTGCCGCGCGAGCTCTATAATGTAGTCCAACTTCCAGGCGCACTCCAGGCTGTAAACTCCGAGCCCGTGGAAGTACCCCGTCCAGTGGTTGGCGTTCCATTCGAGGGACTGGCCCCGGTAGAAGTGGGTCATCCAGATGCGCGTCCAATTCTCGCTATTGGCAGCCATGGCTGTGAAGTAGGTGTCGTAATCGTAGGTACCGAGGTTAGTGGCCCAGGCGACATTCTGGCCGATGGGCAGATAGGGATCCCCGTTGGTGAACTCGAGCAACCGGGCATCGCCGGCGCGCCGTCTGACGAAGCCCCGATCCGATGACGCCACTGCCAGGAAGCTCGAATCCGCGGACCGTGTGGAGCCGGTCGAATCGGTGACACCAATGTAGTAAGTGTGGCTTCCGGCCTCAGTGGGGCAGTACCGGGCCATCCAACAGGGGTTGCCCACCGGGGTAAGAAGCTCATCGGTGGCTGTGTGTGACCTTTGGAAGGCCTGGTACCAGAAGGCTGGCACAACGACTGTGTCCCGAGAGGGTGTCACGACCGTGAGGCGGGCATCCACCTGGTCGGGGTCAAAGGGGTTGGCGTAGGTAGATGTCAGCTGGAACCTCACTTCGAACTTGCTGTAAACCGGTGCGACCGTCGGGTCAGGTTCAATCTGGATAATCTCGGTAGCCCAGCACCTTGGGCCCGGGCACGACATAATCGCAAGGTAGACGAGGAAGCACAGTGTGGCGAGCACGAGATGCGCGTGAAAGCGCGCCGTCATCTGCATTCCTCCTGGCAGAGGACAAGAGCTGATCAGAATTGCAGGCGGATCGCAGCTGGCCTGCTCAGGAACGTGAAGTATACCACGGGGTGGCCTGCTCTTCAAGCTGAGTCTTGACGAGGAGCGGCGCTTGGCGCAATCCGCTTGACCAGCGAGGCGGCCTGCGATATAATGCAATCCCTGCGTTGAACGGGGCAAACCTCAGGAGGGCTGCGATGAGACGATCCAAGCTGACTGCATCTGGGACTGTATCCTGGCTGTTCGTCGTGGTTTTACTAGTATTGGGCCTGGGACCCGCCCATGGCTCTGTGTTCACTATCCCCAGAAGTGAGCTCCTCACTGATGCCGAGTTTGGAGCCAAGGCCTGGGGTCCGGGAACGTTGGTATCGCGCGCCGCAGGGCCTGGTGACGCGGTCGACTTCACCTTCACAGGCCTGGGGGGCAGTGGCACGGGGGTCAAGGATGACTACCCGGTCGATCCGGTCTACGGCCAGGTCTTGCCGTCGCACGGCAATGGGGACTTCTCTGGATTTTCGGGGTACGCACTCAGGTTTGAGAATCTCGATGATGGCCCGGTGTGGCTGCAGCTCTGCATCAACACTGGATTTACCGGCCCAAGCGGGACGCCGTCCAATGATGCTACCAACAATACCTATTGGACGAGCGCGCCGGCGTGGCAGCGACTCGACCCGGGCGCGGGTTTGCTCGTGATTCTGGACTTCAATGGCGCGTTGGCTTACCAGATCTCGGACAATGAAGTCCCTCACACTGGGGGCGGCCAAGGTTGGCCTGATGGAAATGTTTACGCTATTAATTCGTTTGATCGCACGGAGTTAAGCGCCATCGGCTTTGAGGTAGCGGACTTCTCCGGCAGCAATCCGGATGTCGTGCTGCGCCTGGCGCCGGCAGCGGCGGATGCCGGGGTAGAGGCCGCTGATCCTGGGGGCTCCGCCAGGCCGGAGGCGGCTGTCCGCCTGGAGGCGTATCCCAATCCGGGAAGGACGATCGGCATCAGGGTGATATGCGATCTGAACTCAGCATCTACCGGCGGGGCCGCTGGGCTGGCCGTATATGATGTAAACGGGCGGCTGGTTCGGTCCCTCTGGGCGGGTCGGCTCAGCGGTGGGCGGCTTGAGCTGTCCTGGGATGGCACCAACTCCGAGGGAATACGGTGTCGCCCCGGCCTCTATTGGGCGAGCCTGAGCACAGGCCTCGGCGGCCCGAGGGCTTTGGCTCTCACCCTGCTAAGGTAACCCGAAACTATAGCTTGATTTCGCACAGGCGCCGTGATAGACTGGCAATTTGCTAAAAGACCCGCGCAACATCATCGTGCGTAACCAAGGCGCCGCGGGACTTGGCTACGGTAGGCACGACATTTCTTCGATTTGCCTTCGCTCGCCTATCCATCTTCGGAATCGCATAGGAGATCTGATCGGACTGATCTCGCATCAATTGAGGAGGTGGTCAGCGGTCTTCGGGCAGTCTTAGAAGGAGCGTCGACGGCCCGGTGAGGAATCGCATTAGTCTCAGACAGCCTGACGAAAGGAGTCTGAAACCATGCGAGTTCCACTACTGGGAAGCAAAGCACGGAAGATAGCACTTATCTCGCTGTTCTGCACCTTCGCAATATCCGCGGGTCTAGTACGGCCTACCCATGCCGCAGTTTTCACCATTCCTCAGAACCAGCTCCTGACGAACGGGGAGTTCGGAATGCTCAGGTGGGGGACAGGCAACGTCGGCCGGACTGATGTTGGCGGTCTGTCGGTTGATTTTGCCTTCACGGGGCTTGCGGATGATAAGTTTGGCATCAAAGATGACTACCCCGTCGGTACCTTCTATGGGCAGGTTGCCCCCAATGACTTCACGGG
>DATKKY010000358.1:0-2248 GCA_035542695.1 bacterium
CGCCGGGACCTCGAAGCGATAGGTTGCGCGATCTTGATCCGTGAATTCACGGCCTTGGCCCGAGCTTCCCTCCAAGCCTCCGGGCCCAGGCGAGATCCTTGGGGACCGCACGCCGCGGGCGCCAGGTCCCTCCGGTCCGCCCGAGGGCTGGCCGCCCGGGCTCTCTTCCGGCATGAGCAGCGAGAGCCCGACTGCCAGGTAAGCTGCGTCACGCAGCGCAGCCTCCTTGGCATCACCACTGGAGTTGCGGTAGGCATCATAGCTCTTGGTGAAAAGCCCGAGACTGACCGCCCAGATGTTGCCGTAAAGCTGGCCGCTCTCAATCGTGCTCAGCGTGTAATCAAAGAGGACATGATAGGTGTGAAACAGCGACCCGGAAGTCACAAGCACCGGCACCTGACCTCGGGCGAGCATCTTGTAAGCCTCGACCACGTCGGCGCAATCCGGTGAGGGTGTGAAGCTGGTCGCCACGAAACCGTTCTTGAGGAGCAGTGCCTGCGCGTCGGTTCCAAGTCCAAGGGCAGTCACCTGGTCGAAGTTGGAGATGTCAATTGCCTTGAGAGGCAAAGCGTAGGCAGGAGCCTTGTAGGCAACTTGAACCGGGCTGTATTGGAAGTAGTTAGCGAATGTGCTGGTTTGATTGGGCTTGCTTGCCGTGGCGCCGCCACCGGACTTTGCCGGCGAGCCCGGCGCCCCCAACCCCCAGGCTTCTCCCATCAAGCCACTCACCGCCAATGCCGCACAGATCAGTGCTGCCAGTGCCAGGCTTGCAGCTCGAGCCCACTTGCGGGCGATCATCCTGCACAGATCCAAGGCGCGCCGTCTCATTAGATGCCTCCCCCCTGGCTCAGCCTTGCCGTACCCATGCTATACCAGGGATCCGCTGACAAGAGCTTACCCGCCCCGCCGCTCCTTGACAAGCCGCTTTCGAGTTGACCTGGCAGCCATGGCGCAGTTAGAGTCAACTTGAATGCTCGGGATTCGGGCCGGGTTAAAGCCGGACAGCGCCGAAGGGGCGCAGAGCCGGCGTCGCGCGGAAGCGAGGTGAACGACATGCGAGCAGGCAACATCTACAGGTACCTCACTGTTGGCGTCGGTATCGGCCTCATTGCAGGCACAATCGAGGCGATCTTCGTCCAGCGGCCGGGCCCTGTTTACATCCCCTTCGCAGCTGCCGCCTATGGCGTGCTCTTCGGGGTGGGCTTCGTCGCACTTTGGGTGCTGGCCCTGCTCATCCGGCGCGATCTTGTGCCTCTGGGGCTCGGCCTCGCGGCAACTCTCTTCGCAGGGCTCGAAGTTGGCTTCTGGCTCAATGTCAAGGCCAGCCCCGCTGAGGGCGCGACCGCTGGCAGGCTTATAAATCTTGGCATTCTGGTAGGAGGCTTGGCGCTCGGGGTCGCAGTTTACCTCCTGGCTCGGCGGCGCTCGGCCGGAATCGGCCCCTGGCGGCCCGTGCCCTGGATACTTGGTGCCGTCTTGATCGGGCTGGCTGCCTACTTTGGCGTTGCCGGCCACGTTGGGACAGGCGGCGGTGGTACCGGGCCCGGCTTCAATTGCCTCCTCATTTCGCTGGATGCCACGCGGGCCGACCACCTGAGTGCCTACGGCTATAAGCGTGAGACCTCACCCAACATCGACACCCTCGCCCGGAAGGGCATGCTCTGCGAGCACACGTACACTCAGTCACCGGGCTCGACCGGCGGCCACGCCTGCATGCTGACAGGCCTTTACTCTTTGACCAATGGCGCTTACCTCAATGGCTTCCTGCTGGATCCCAAGGTCGAGACCATAGCGGAGGTCTTTGCCAAGAACGGTTATGCGACCGCCGCCTTCATCGACAACTGGTACATAAGCCCAGCCCTGGGCTTCGGCCAGGGCTTCGATTGCTTCGTGGACGGCGGCAAGGGTGTGATCCTCAAGAATGCCCCACCATCAATCTTCATGCGCGGACTCCTGATCTATCAGGTGATTCACCGGGCTCTGGTCCATCCTGGAATCTACTCCGATCTGGATGTGGTTGACGCGGCGCGCTGGATCAGCGCTCGTAGGCATCATCGTTTCTTCGTCTTCCTCCACATCATGGATGCCCACAGCCCTTACCTCCCACCGGCCGATCTGATGGGCCACTTCGGAGGAAGCGGCTTGGCCTTGGACCGAGCCTACATCCAGGCCCTTCACGCCAAGTCGGTCAATGAGAGGCTAAGCCCCGATGACGAGCAGATTCTGCTCGACCGGTACGATGAGGAGA
>DATKKY010000359.1:0-8333 GCA_035542695.1 bacterium
AGACCCCGGATGGAAGCTGCTGCATGACCTCGTCTCTTCCGTCCCACAAGAATTCGGTCTCGCCACACAGCGAGGTCCTGTCATCCAGGTTGGCCACGCACCTGCCGCACACATCATAGATGCGGAGTCTCAAGCGGGCGCCGTTGGGGCAGTTATAGGTAATTCTGATCTTCTCGCCATCGGTCGGGCTGAAGATATTCTTGCTCAAGTGGAGTACGGCCTTCTCGCTTCCTCCGGGAATGCACTGGACCGGCTGGACGTCTCCAAGGGCCGGACTTCGGGGAACAAGGCTGTACCCGCTGAGATAGGGCGCATCAGCATCTGACTGGGAGACGACCCCGGTCACCGTGACCTCTTCGCCGTACCTGAGACTCTGCCAGAGCGGATCCGAGGAGAAGTTCTGGCCGAGATCGAAGATCTCCAGCGTGCCGGTGCCATCATCTACCGAGAAACTCCGGCCGAGCATCCCGGTGACCAGCTTGCCTGTGACCCTGATAAACTTGCCTTCGTTGATCTCACGACCCACTTCCCCAGTTGCCATCACCACCGGCTCGGCGACAGTGGTACCCCGTTTGACTAGGACATCGCCCCCCGCGCTGAAGGTTATCTCGGTTGTCGCTCCCTTGCCGGTGCTGGAGACGTACTCCTGAATCACACCGGTCACGGTCACGGTGTCCCCGACCGCGATGTCGCCAACTCTGACCGTTGAGTAGACATTGATGCCGCAGACGTCTTCACCCAAACCGCGGATATAGATCGACGTGCGGGTCGGCTGGAAGACACCGGTAGGCACCGTAGCTAAGCCGGTCAAGGTGACCGTGTTGCCGGTGAGCGGGGAAAACCCGGTCGCAGGGTCGTAAGCCTGAACATCGCAGACGGTCGTGGCGAAAGCCCAGCTGGCATACCCAGCCACCAGGGCCACTACAGCCGCAACACCTGCCAGAATACTCCTCAACGCCACTCTCCTTAAAGGCAGATGATTGTAACAGAATGACGGCGCTGCGTCAACCCGAACTCAAGCCCAGCTTCTGCTGAAGGCGCTTGAGCCGCTTTATCTCGGAATTCGCTCGGGCCGCAGCCGCATTGAGCGCGGTCGCTTCGTCAACGTCTCCCTTGAGCGCGGCCTCGATCGCCCGTTCGTCAAGGTACCTTCTGCCGGCGTACCAGCCTGCGATCTTGGGTTCAAAGCTGGCGTAGTCAAGCTGGCCGAAAGTCTCCCTTAGACCGGGGTAGGCGTCGAACTGCTGCTTAAGGACGTCGGTCTCGAAGGCGCTTCGCCTGATGGGGACGTAGTAGGTTCCGGCGGCCCACTTGGCGGTCTGCTGGGTATCGGTGAACCACTTGACAAATTCCCAGGCGGCTTCTTGTTCCGCGGGCGTCGCTTTGCTAAAGATCACTATGTTGGTGCCGGCGATAGTCATGCCCGGCAGTTTACCTCGAGGCAACGGCGCGATCCCCAGCGGAAAGCTGTACTTACCGGCCATGAAGGCAACTGAGACCGTAGAGCCCTCGATCATGCCGACCTTCCCCGCCAGAAAGTCATTCTGATACTCGAAGCCCGATGCGACGAAGCCGACGCCGTCAGCCAAAAGCTTCTTCATGAAGGCGAGAGCCTCAATACCCTCAGGACCGTTGAAAGCGACCAGATCGGTCTTGGGATCGAGGAATTGGCCCCCGTTCTCCAGCAGCAGATTGCCGAAGGTCCAGGCATTTATCTGACCGGCGGTGCCCCAGATCTCCGGCTTCCCATCGCCGTTGGTGTCCTTGGTGATGCGGCGCGCGTACTCATAGTAGTCGTCCCAAGTCTCGGGTGGGTGCTCCGGATCAAGTCCGGCCTTGGCGAAAAGATCCTTATTGTAGTAGAGAGCCCTGACGCTCTTGTTGAAGGGAAACGACCAGATAGTGTTGCCCCACTTGTTGTTCTCGATGAAGACCGGCAGGATGTCCGCGAGGCTCTCCCGGCTCAAGCCCGTCGGCCCATCGATGAACTTCTGGATGGGCACGATGCTGTTGGTCATTATGAGTTCCACGGTCCAGTTCTCGTAGGCCTGGGCCAACACCGGCGGTTTGCCAGCAGCTACAGCAGCCATGATCTTCTGGCTGAGGGCGTTGTAGTTGCCCATTGAGACTGAGATCACGTGGATGTTGGGATGGGTCGCATTGAATTCCTTGATCAGGTCTTCCAGCACCCGCCCCAGCGGCCCGCCCATGCCGTGCCAGAAGGTTATGCGGGTAACGTTCGTCTGGCCGGAGTGCTGCGAGCATGCCCCGAACCCAAGTACCAGGCACAGGAGCGCAACGAGGACCGGTCGCCATCGGCCCTCAGTGCCGAGGAGGCCGCAGGGAGATTGGCTGGGGCGAATGTAGTACTGGGCCCAGGGCCAACTCCCAAGGTCGGCCATGTCTCTAGCCTTTGAGGCCGCTCTTGGCATAGCTCTCGATCACCTGCTTCTGGGCAATGAAATACAGCACTATCACCGGCGCGATACAGAAGGTCGCCGCTGCCATCATCAAGCCATGCTCGGTCGCCTCTGACTGGGCGAAATAGGATAGCCCCACCTGGATCGGGCGGATCTTGTCACTGTTGGTCATGATTAAGGGCCAGATGAAGCTGTTCCAGGAGCCAAGCACTGAGAAGAGCCCGATGGTCACAATCGTCGGTTTGGAGAGCGGCACCAGCACCCGCCACAGGAACCCCATCCGGCCGCACCCGTCAATCAGAGCGGCGTCATAAAAGTCGTTGGGAATCGTCCGGAACTGCTGCCGCAAGAGAAAGATACTGAAGATCTGGGCGAGCCAGGGAACGATCAGGGCAGCGAAAGTGTCCACCCAGCCCAGGCCCGACAGGATTATGAACGAAGGCACAAGATAGACAGCCTCAGGCACAATCATCATGCTCAGGAAGAAGACAAAGAGCACTTCTCTGCCGGGGAACTCGAACTTGGCAAAGGCATAGGCCGCTAGGCAAGCAGTAACGATATCCCCCACCAGGCAGCAGGCCGCTATGAATATGGTGTTCAAGAAGTACCTCGGAAACGGCACTTCGTGCCAGGCCTGAACATAGTTGGACAGGATCGGCTTCTGCGGAATCCACGTGGGCGGAAACTTGAAGATCTCCTGAGGGGTTTTGAGCGACGTGGTGACCATCCAGAAGAAAGGCAGAATCATGGATATTGCGCCCAGGATCAGCAGAATGTGGATGGGCATCTTCCTCAAGATTCGCACGAGCGTCTCCTAGTAATAGTGCACCCTGCGCTCAATCAGGCGGCGCTGGACCAGCGTCAAGGACAGCACGATGACGAAGAGCACCAAAGCCACGCAGCTCGCATAGCCCATGTCACCGCCCGAGTCGAAACCTTTCTCAAAGATGTAGTACACCAACACCTTGGTGGTGCCGAGCGGACCTCCGATCGGTGGTCCCGTCATCAGATAAACCAACGTGAAGACCTGGAAGGACACGATCGTGGTCATGATCAGCACGTAGAAGGTGGTGGGCGATATCAGAGGCCACGTTATCTTCCAGAAGGTCTGGAGCTTGCCGGCACCGTCTATCTTGGCGGCCTCGTAGTACTCCCCGGGTATGTTCTGAAGACCTGCCAGGAATATGACCACGTTGTAGCCGATCCCGCGCCAGAGATTGGTGATAGTTATGGCTACCAGGGCGACGCTGGGGCCCGCAAGCCAGGCCGGCAGCGAAATGCCGAGCGAGCCCGCTGCCATTGCAAAGATGCCCTTCGGCTCTTCAAGCCACAGGGAGGGCTTGCCCCCCACCAAGCCCAGGAGATAGTTCAGCAGACCCAGTCGCGGATGATAGAGCCACTTCCATACCATCGCGATCGCCACCATGGAGGTCACCACCGGCAGGAAGTAGATCGTCCGGTAGGCACCCAGCGCCTTGATCTTCTGGTTCAAGAGAATCGCCACGAAGAGCGACAGGAAGATGCTCACGGGCACGGTCCCAATCACGAAATAGGACGTATTGACCAGCGAGTTCCAGAACTCCGGATCGCCAAAGAGCATCTTGTACTGGGAGAGACCGGCGAACCCCACGATCCTCCCCATCATCACGTAGTAGAAGCTGACCCCAAAGGCGGCAAGTATCGGGATCACTCGGAAGACCAGGATCACGGTCCCGGCAGGCGCAATGTAGCCGAGCCCTCGGAGCAGCTCCTTCATTTGCTTGCTTCGCTTCGAGGGTCGTCGTATCGCTTGGGGTTCCGCGGTAGCAGCCATCACCGGAAGCAGGTCATTCCTCCTGGGGTCTTACTTCCAGGAACTCACCACGTAAGTCTCCCCATCGGTGGTTACCGTCAGATTTCCATGTTGAGGCGCGGCGTTCCTCGCCGCATCCATATAGACCCTGTCAGTGACATAGTAGTTCACATTGTGGCTCAAGAGCAGGTTGATGACGCTCTGCTTGAAGACCCCGTCGTTTTCAGCCAGGGAGTTCGATATCAGGCCCACTCTCGGATGCGCCCAGTTGAGAAATGGATTGGATGTTGCGTCGTCGTTGCCGTGGTGGCCGACCTTCAAGACCTCACAGGGAAGATCGGATGAATGGAACTTGATCATCCTGTCCTCGACGAATTCCTCGGCGTCAGCGGTTAGGAGGAAATCCACCTCGCCGTAGGATACCTTCAGAACAACTGAATCGCAGTTGATGCTATCCCCCGGATTGTCGGGGCTGAAGAGCCGCCCCGCGCCCGCGCTAAGAACCTTGACCTTGACGCCGTCCTCTTCGTCCCACTTGAGAAAATCGGTGTCTGCGTTGGTCTGCCCCTCCCTCAGCCCATGCCGAACCATGTTCACGCTGTTGAGATCCTTGCTCATATACTGAAACACGCTGACCGATGCCGAATCGGGAGCCAGAAAGACAGCGTTCCGGTACTGGGCTATGAAACTGGGAAATCCGCCCAGATGGTCGGCGTGGGCGTGGGTGCCGACCATGTAAGTGATCCCCGAGGGAGCAGCAATCTTCCGGGCAGTGAGGAAAGCGCTGATATTGCTCTTGTGATTAACGTCGTTGGTGCCCGAGTCTATCATCACGGTGGTGCCATTCGGGAACTCCAGGAAATGGCAGTCGCCCCAGCCGACGTCGACCATGGTATAGACCAGCTCCGCGGGATGAAGTACCGCCGCCAGCGTGAAAGAGGTCTCGGCGCTGGTAGCGACGTTGCCCGCTCGGTCGGTCGCCATCACTCTGAAGTAGTACTTGGCCGCGGGGACATCTATGATGCCGGCCTCATGGGCCTCGCCGCCATCAACTACACTGTAAGCATAGTGATCGTATATGCCCCTGGTCGTGCCATACAACAGAACGCAGGTACAATCCTCATCGGTCTGCCAGGAAACCGAGCCCTGGCTTTCAGTTATGCCCGAGACCGATGGAGGCGTGGTATCCGGCAAGTAAACCGAGGTGTTGCGCTCGGCGCAACCGGTGAGGATAAGCAGGGCAATCAGCAGCGCGGACCCTGCGAAGCGCCTGATCCAAGCTCGACGTGACATCTTCCCACTCCCATCCTGGCGTCCGCCGGCAAGTGGCGAGCGCTCCAATCCTGGCCCCGAAATCGCTCTTGCCGCCAGGCCTTTCACCCTCTGTGCCATCTGCCTGACTATGGGGGAAGGAACGCCCAAAAGCAACCGAAAACTTGCTCGCGCTTGGCCGCGGGGCCGCGGGGAATGCCGCGCAGCTTGACCTGCTCTACCAGTTCCATTGAAGAACGCTGGCGGAAGGAGTAAACTATGTGTAGAGCGATCTTCAAGTGAAGGCGAAGAGCCTCACAAGAGCTGCAAGGCGGGCACGGCGATGGTGTTCGCGAGAAGGCATTGGCCTCTGCTAGCGGCGTTGGCTTTGCTCTATGCGATGACCGCAGTCAGTCTGGTCATATCCATCCGGGCTAACGCTGGGCATCTAGTTTACGCCCTCGATGACCCGTACATAATCATGGCAACTGCCAAGAACCTTGCCCTGCATGGCGTCTGGGGCGTCACCAAGTACGGCTTCTCGTCATCGTCGTCGTCGATACTCTGGCCGCTGGTCCTGGCTGCAACCTACGTCGGCTTCGGCGTCAATGAGCTGAGTCCCCTGGTGCTCAACTTGATCGCAGCCGGCCTCGTGGTCACCTGCTCATACTTCTTCTTGAGGCGTTACACCAGGAATAGCCTCTTTCTAGTGGCCGCCCTCGCCTCCATGATCCTGTTCGTGTCACTCCCCGCGCTCATCCTTACCGGTCACGAGCACCTGGTCCACACCCTCTTCACCATCTGGCTTGCCTATTGGGCCGCGGCTACGCTCACCGGCCGCCGGACAGGCCTTCGGGCCGTGCTTGGGCTCTCAGCCGTGGCCGCGCTCGCGATTTCAAGCCGATACGAGGGGCTTATGCTGGCAGCGGTGGTAGGCGCACTTCTGCTCGCGAGGCAGCGACTTCGCGATGGGCTCATGTTTGGAGTGATAGCTCTGGCGCCGGTTACCATCTTCGGACTGGTCTCGATCGCTCATGGGTGGTCCTTCCTGCCCCAGTCGGTCTTGGCCAGGGGCAGCGCGCCGGATGTGACCTCTGCCGAGGCGATACTGGGCGGCATTGCATCCTCGATCTTCGTGCACCCGGCCAGACACTCCTTTCTGATCGCGCTGCTTTGCGGAAACCTGGCTTTCGTCATAATCGACGCCATAAGGACCCGCGGGATCTGGCGAGACACCACCATCATGTCGCTGCTCTTTGTGATATCCGCTATCCTTCACCTTCAGGTCGCCAAGTTGGGTTCTCTCGACAGATACGAGGCCTATCTCGTGGCGCTCGGGCTGTTTGCGACCGCCGCGTCGATCGCAAGTCACGCGGCCGAGCTCGGCAGGCCGAGGGCGGATGCACGCTCCCTAGCCTGGTACGGGGTGCTCGGACTCATCGGAGCGGCGACGGTGGGGACGCTTGTTCCGAGGGGATGGGAGCTGGCGACCATGGCGCCGGTGGCGACCACCAACATATACGAGCAGCAATACCAGATGGGGCTCTTTGTCAAGAAGTTCTATGAGGGCAGGTGCGTGGCCCTGAATGACATCGGCGCCGTCAATTTCCTCGCGGACATAAAGTGTCTGGACCTGTGGGGACTCGCAAACCGCGAGGTCGCTGAGGCCAGGGGCGCGGGAACTTATGATACCGCCCGGATTCGCGAGTTAGTAAGCGCTTCCGGGGCCGAGATCGCGATTCTTTACCCCAAGTGGTTCACGCGGTTCGGGGGATTGCCCCCGGAGTGGACGGAGGTCGGAGAGTGGCGGATCCGCAACAACGTGATCTGTGGCGGTCGGGCCGTCAGTATCTATGCCATCACCCCTTCGGAAAGGGCGCCGCTCGACTCCAGCCTCTGCGCCTTCTCTCCAGAGCTGCCCGAGGCTGTCCTCCAACTGAGGGGACAGGGGTCCCCAACCCCAGGGAGCCCGTTGCTCAAGAGACCGCCCAAGGGCCCTCGCGGCAACCATTGACTTAGCGGCGACGGTGGGCTATCATCCTCGGTTGTGAATTCCAGGCTGGGAGGCCCAACCAATGAAGATAGACAAGGCTAAGAACGTGGCAGCAGGTCCGCCGAAGGAAAAGGATGCCAAAGGGGTTAAGATGCGCGTCCTCATGTCCGATAAGGAAGGGGCGCCCACTTTTGTGATGAGGGTGTTTGAGATCGAACCGGGCGGGTACACACCGTACCACACCCATCCGTGGGAACACGAAGTGTATGTGCTTGAGGGCAAGGGGTATGTCAGGCAGAAGGGCAAGGATTATCTGGTCGAGAGGGATTCCTTCGCGCTTGTGGCCCCCGATGAGGAGCATCAGTTCCTTAACGCAGGCGACGGGCCGTTCAAGTTCATCTGCGTCATCCCCATCGTGAAGCCCAGGGAGTGATGGCAGTACCCGATGTCCAAGCTGGCCAACCTTATAACCGCCGACCGCATCATTGATCTCAAGGCGACCACCAAGAACGACGCGCTCAAGGAGCTCTTCGCCGTGATGGAGAGCGCGCCCGAGGTCACCAACGGCAAGGACTTCGAGCGGTCGGTGCTCGAGCGGGAACAGATTCTGACCACCGGGATCGGCTCCGAAATAGCGGTCCCGCATGTCAAGATACCCTCAGTCAGCAATTTCGTCATGGCGATCGGCCGAAGCAGGTCAGGGATTGATTTCGAGGCCCTGGATGGCAAGCCGGTGCACCTTGTGATTCTGATCGCCTCATCGGACAAGCAGCGCGACGAATTCCTCAAGGTTCTGGACAGGGTGGTTCAGCTCTTCAAGGATGAGGTCTTTCGAAGGAAGATCCTGAAGGCGCGCACCAGCCCCGACATCTTGAAC